>CAYWDP010000085.1:0-8445 GCA_964457045.1 uncultured Dehalococcoidia bacterium | reverse complement strand
TGGTTTTTGAGCGTATGAGCGAAGAGGCCAAGGATTATCGCTTGAAGGCCAGCGATTATTAACAGGGGCGCTGTAATCGCCGAGGGTATGTGAGGTGAGACCGTTCCAGCCTGGATGAAGTGGACCAGGACTCTTGTTCCAAAGGCAAGCCCGATGATAATAAGGACTCCACCAATAAGGGAGAATATCTTTAAAGGGTGGTAATTCCAATAAGTGCTAAGGATTGTCCCACCAGCTCTACATGCATAAGAGGCTAGACTGGAGATCAGCCTAGATTCTCCTTGCCTTGGTCTAAATTCTACGGGTATTTGCCCAACTTTGAGCCCCTTGTATTTAGCTTCCATTATAGTTTCTTGGACATAGGTGTATCTTCCAGACAGGTTCATTCTTAGAGCTGCTTCCTGAGAAAAAGCCCTGAAGCCACTCTGGGCATCTTTTATTGGTATTGGCATGCCGGAAAGCCTATTAGTAAGCCAGGTAGCGACTTTATTCCCTATCTTCTTCCCCCGGGGCATAAAATCGAGGCTGTCAATATCTCGCCAGCCTAAGACTATATCAGCTTTGTTCTTCAAGAGAGGCTCTATTAATCTGGGAATTTCCCTGGCATTATATTGCCCATCACCATCCAGGTTCACTATCACGTCTGCTCCCATTTCCAAGGCAGCCTCTAACCCATCTCTAAAAGCAATCCCCAATCCTTCATTTCCTTTATGGGAGAGAATTCTGTCCGCTCCAGCTTCCCTTGCCTGTTTTACAGTCTCATCTGTGGAGCCATCATCGATGACAAGGACCTCTACTGACTCTATCCCTTCAATCTCCCGGGGGATTTCCGTTATTACATCGGCTATGGCTTTCTCTTCATTGTATGCTGGTATAGTTACCACCAGTTTCACCAGCAGACTCCCTCATAACACTGGCACACGCATTTTGCCTTTTCAGGGTCCAGAGCCCTCCTCCCATCTATGACCAGCTTCCCTGAATATATGTTTTCATCCCTAAATTCATCCCACTCAGTAAGTATCAAAACACAGTCACACCCCTCGATGGTGTCCTTCACGCTATCACCATACTCTATACCTTGAGAGAAGGCTTGCCGCATTTTTGGCATAGCCCTGGGGTCATACACTTTTACCTGAGCCCCTTGATGTAATAGCTGGCGTATTACTTCAATCGCAGGTGCATGCCTGATATCATCGGTATCCGGTTTAAATGCCAAACCGAGAACTGCTATCTTTTTGTTCTTTAGCTCTCCCAGTCTTTTCCTGGCGATTTCTATCATTTTTAGAGGTTGAGCCTTGTTCACTTGGGAAGCAGCGCTTAGTAGGGCTGATTTCTCACCCATCTTCTCATATTTACGGAGCAGCACTTCTAAATCTTTAGGCAAACAGGAGCCACCGAAGCCAACGCCTGCATTCAGAAACAGCCTTCCTATTCTGGGGTCATAACCCATCCCTTCTGCCACTTCGTAAACATCTATCCCTAGTTTTTTACATAGATTCCCCACCTCGTTGATGAAGGAAATTTTCGTAGCCAAGAAGGCATTGCTGGCAAATTTTATCATCTCAGCAGTTCTTATTCCTGTTCTTAAGATGGGAGCATGAAAGCCGTTGTAGATTTCTTGCACAAAGTCCCCTGACCTTTGGTCACATTCTCCAACTATGATCCTGTCTGAGTTTAGGAAGCAATGTAATGCCCTTCCTTCCTGAAGAAACTCTGGATTCACAGCCACGCCAAAGCCCTTGCCCGCTCTTTTACCTGAACACTGCTCCAAGAGAGGTATAATAACCTCCTCCGTAGTTCCCGGAACCACGGAGCTTTTCGTTACCACCACATGGTATCCTTCTTTTCTCCTTAATGTCTCCCCAATTCTCTTAGCTGAATGCTCAACATGACTAAAGTCTGCGTCCTCACCAGAGTTGGAACAGGTATTGACACAGATAAAAGTTACCTTTGAATTTAAAAGCTCATCATAATCTGAGGAGGCTTTTAAGTTAGCCCTTTGTCTTACATACATACGGAGTGCTTCGTCCAGTTTATCCTCGTAAAATGGGGGCTCTGCTCGATTAATCCTATTAACCTTGTCTTGGTCAATATCAATGCAGACCACAGTGTGCTCTTTGCTGGCAAATCCAACAGCAGTGATCAGACCGACATAGCCGCTGCCAACCACTGAAATCTCCATGGTTACTCCATTAATGCGCCCTCATCTATTTATATTAACGCAAGAAAAGGGGAAAAAGTTCCCTCTCTTCAGGCTTGTTCATTATTCTCCATATCCTCTCGAATGCTTCCTCATCCACCTCCAGGCACTTTCGATCATGATTGAAGTTCAGAAAATTCGGGCTTCTAGCCGAGTCCCAATCAAATCCTCCCTCAGACAAATAATATACTGGCTTTTTCTTGGAGTTTCTAACCCACTTCTCCGTTATATCAAGGGTTATACTCGCCATTTCAGCAGCAAAGTACTTTTTGAACGGCAAAACCATCTGATTTTTGACTTCTGCGCACTTATAGCATATAAATAGTAAACCGTCAATCCCCATGGGTCGAGGGTGTTTAGCAACTCAACCTGTCATTGCGAGCTCTTCGCTTTCTGTCACTCTGAGCCGAAGCTCTGAGCGAAGCGAAGGGGCAGCGAAGAGTCTCACGGCGCTCAGGACAGGCCCCGGAAGCAATCTCACTATTGCTTTCAGAGATTGCTTCGGCACTTCGTACCTCGCAATGACAACTAGACAGCCTTATGGATCTGAGGGTATTCAATTTTGAGGGTGAAGCTTCCAAAATGCCTAAAATGAAAGCTAAAATCAAAATTAAGCAACGCCGCTGAATAGGAGGTAAAGAATTGATGACGAAGCCTTTCAGAGTATGGAAGGAGATTTATGCCATCGGAGGACCTGAGTTGACCCATCCCTATGACTGCTGTGTTTATCTTGTTGGTGAGTCTGTTCTCATTGACTCAGGAGCGGGGGAGAGCTTTGAACTGCTGGTGGATAACATACAAAGCTTGGGTTTCAAGCCAGGGAAGCTTAAGGCAGTGATTGCTACCCATGCTCATATCGACCATATTGGAGCCCTTTATCGATTTCGAGAAGAATTTGGGGTTCAGGTTATTGCTCATGAACTTGAGGTGAAGGCGATTGAAACCGGAACAGGCATAGGGGCTGAGTTTTATAGCGTGCCTTATAAACCCGGCAAAGTTGACATAAAATTAAGCAGCCCGGAAGAAATTCTACAATATGGAGGCTATGAACTTAAGGTTATTCACATTCCTGGTCACACACCAGGGAGCGTTGCCGTGTATGTGGACATGGAGAAGCGGATTCTTTTCGGGCAAGATGTTCATGGTCCCTATTTTCTTCCTGGATCAGACCCAGGACAGGCTAAGACTTCGTTGCAAAAGCTTATTGACCTTGAGGCAGATATCCTCTGCGAGGGGCACTTTGGCATCTATCAGCCAGCGGCTGAGGTTAAGAGATACATAGAGGGATACCTTTATAGTCTATATAGCTAGGGAAGGAGAGATGATAAAGACCTTTGATGGGAAGACGCCCCAAATTGCTTCGACAGCCTTTGTCAGCGAAGCTGCCTGTGTCATCGGCGATGTAGAAATAGGGGAGAACTCCAGCATCTGGCCTGGTGTGGTTATTCGAGGGGACTTCACCAGTATAAAGGTTGGCAATAACTCACAAATCGAGGATAACTGTGTAGTTCATGCCGGCAGCCCCTTAGTAATTGGTGACAATGTGCATATTGGGCATGGTGCGGTAATTCATTGTTCCACAATAGGCAACAATGTCCTCATTGGTAGCAAAGCCACCCTCTTAGACGGTGCTGAAATTGGCGATTTCTGTGTTATTGCCGCTAATTCTATGGTTAGCCAGGGAATGAAAATACCCGATGCTTCCTTCGTCGCTGGCGTGCCAGCGAAGGTGAAAGGTAGGGTAAACCCCTCGCAAGCGGCTAGGGTAGAGGAAGGGGTAAAAGCTTATATTAGGCTAGCCTTAGAGTATAAACAACATGAGTTATGAATATCAAAACGCCATAGAGATAACTAACACGAGTAGTGGGATAACAATCACTACAAAAGCAGGGGTAAAACAGGTGGCAACCGCCCTCCCTGGGGAAAGGTTGTAGTTTTGGCATATAGCGATGATATACAACAACAGAATCCAAAGAAAGAAGATTAAGGAGAGGATATAGTAAAGAAGGTGACCGCTAAGAGAGTCAAGGAGGGCACGCATCAAGGCTAAGGGAGCAGAAAACACCAGGGGGAAGCAGGCAAAGCATACTCCGCAAAACATGCCCCGATAACTTCCCCTGCCTCGAAGCAATAGAGCTACCAAATGGAAAAACCCCGCTTGTATAAGTAAGGCTACCAGAAACATAATCACCCAAATAAACACTGCAAGGGCAAGGTTGAGGCTTCCTTCCTCTAGTGCAAATATTACGTCTACCAGGTCAGGGAGGTTCGGGAGGAGGATGAGGGCAAACACCACAGAAATGAAAATGGCTGTCAGTACTGCCCACCCCAAAGGTCTCCTCTCCCTCACCACCCGAAATGCCTCGGAGGGGGATGCCATTACCTGATAGAGAAGGTCCAGTAACAATCTTCGCCTCTGAAATTTCATTATGGATTATCCTACGTTGAAAGGCAAATGCCACTGCCTCCCGAAAATAGCGATTGCTGCCCTTTCATCATAGGGCGGGTGCTCTGCCACCCGCTCATTTACGCAGGGGACAGAGCCCCTGCCCTATATTTGGAAAATTTAATCGCTGATTTTGGGCTGCCTTGACAACCTAGAAAGCTAATGGTAAAGTAGGATTAGCAGTTTCGATGCTAGAGTGCTAATGTGGGCAGGGAAATGGCTGAGCTGACAGAGAGAAAGGGAACTATTCTGAAGATTATAGTTGGCGAATACGTGGCCTCGGCCACTCCTGTAGCGTCAGAGAGTATTGCTCGGGGTTACTCATTGGGGATTAGCCCGGCGACTACTCGCCACGAGATGGCTCGTCTGGAGGAGGAAGGTTACATTGCTCGCCCTCATACATCTGCTGGGGCTGTACCATCAGATAAAGGCTATCGTTATTATGTAGAATGTCTCCTTAAAGAGGCAAGGCTTAGCCAGGAGGAGCAGCTAGCCATCCAACACTTCTTCTGCGAAGTGGAGCAAGAACCGGAGAATTGGGCACGCTTGGCAGTGACAGTGCTTACCCAGAGGCTGAAAAGCATTGCGCTGGCTACCCCTCCTCGTGCCCCAGTGTGCCACTTCAGGCACCTGGATCTGGTAGCCCTTCAAGAACTCCTTATCTTACTTGTGCTTGTGCTTCAAGAGGGGAAGATTAAACAGCAACTTTTCGCCTCAGAGCAAGCGGCTTCTCAGGATGAACTCACTGCCTTGGCTAATAAGCTGAATGCAGCTTATCAGGGCTTAACCTACACTCAGATTGGTGCCCAAGAACTTGATTTATCTCCAATTGAGGAGCGAATTATTGGGACAATAGTGCAGGTGATGGAAGCAGAGGATAAGCAGCAGTATAAGCAATTTTACCTCGATGGATGGCGGCATCTAGTAAGCCAAGCAGAATTTATCAAAAGTAAAAAGATGCTTAATTTAATAGAAGCGCTAGAGGAGAGAAGCATACTCAATAACCTTCTTAGCTCTTTGGGAAATGAGTCAGGTGTTAAGGTCACCATTGGCAGTGAAAATACCGAAGAGGTCTTGCAAGAATGTAGCGTGATTCTAAGTAACTATGGAGCTCGGGAGAGGAGAGGAGCTATCGGAGTCATTGCACCCACCCGTATGCCTTATAGTCGAGCTATTCCCACTATAGATTATGTCTCCACAATAATGAGTGAATTAGTGAGCGGGGTATATGCTTAAACTAAGGGGTTATTATGGAGGATGAACAGGAAAAGACTGCAGAGCTAGAAGCTGAGGATGTAGATTCATTAAAGAAGGCTTGGGAAGAGGAAAAGGCTAAGGCGGAGAGGTATCTTAGTAATTGGCAAAGGGCAGAAGCCGATTTTGATAATTATAAAAAGCGTGTTGAGCAGGAGAGGAGTGAAACGGATAGGTTTGCCAATACGGTGCTTATCCTCAACTTACTGCCTGTGCTTGATGACCTTGAAAGGGCCTTCAACTCGCTCTCCGCTAAGCTAGCTCAGTTGACCTGGATTGATGGCATCCGACTTATCTACCGTAAGCTCCAAGCAATTTTGGAAGCGCGGGGACTTTCAGAGATCAAAACAGTGGGGGAAGGCTTTGACCCCACTGTCCACGAGGCGATAAGTCAAGGAGAGGGAGTGGAAGGAAAAGTAATTGAGGAGTTGCAAAAGGGGTATAAGCTGCATGGCCGAGTAATTCGCCCCGCCTTAGTGGTGGTGGGGAAAGGCAAAGAAGAGAAGAAGGAGGAAGAAAAGCCTGACGAGTCCGTGGACTAAAGGAGGAGAGAAGAATGGGAAGAGCTGTAGGGATCGATTTAGGAACAACTTTCAGTCTAGTGGCTACCATGCAAGGGGGCGAGCCAGTGATTATTCCCACTGCTGAAGGGGAAAGGCTACTTCCTTCAGTAGTGGCAGTGAGCAAGACCGGTGAGCGCCTGGTGGGGTGGCTAGCAAAGCGTCAGGCAATCACTAATCCTGAGAACACCATTTACAGCATTAAGCGTCTCATGGGACGTAAGTTCAAAGACCCCACGGTTCAGGATGACATAAAGCGCCTGCCTTACAAGATAACCGAAGCGCCTAATGGGGATTGCCGTGTGGTAATAGGGGGGAAAGAATATAGTCCGCCAGAGATATCAGCCATGATCCTGCAAAAGCTAAAGGCTGATGCTGAAGCTTACCTTGGTGATAAAGTTACTGATGCGGTGGTCACTGTGCCTGCTTATTTCAATGATAGCCAGCGTCAGGCAACGAAAGATGCTGGCACTGTCGCCGGATTAAATGTGTTGCGTATCATTAATGAGCCGACTGCCTCCTCATTGGCTTACGGACTAGATAAAAAGGGTGAAGCTACCATTGCTGTTTATGACCTGGGTGGGGGCACCTTTGATATCTCTCTCCTGGAAATAGGCGAGGGCACCTTCCAGGTCAAGTCAACTAGTGGTGACACTCACCTTGGCGGGGATGACCTTGACCAGCGCATTATGGATTGGCTATGTGATGAGTTTAAACGGGAGACTGGCATCGACCTAAGACAGGATAAGATGGCTTTACAGCGAGTAAGGGATGCCGCTGAGAAAGCCAAGCGAGAGCTATCAACCATGCAGCAAACAGAGATAAACCTCCCTTATATCACCGCCGATGCTTCTGGTCCCAAACATCTTACTATGACTTTAACCCGGGCTAAGCTGGAGCAATTGGTTATGGACATAATAGAGAAGAGCATAGGTCCCTGCCGCCAGGCAGTAGCCGATGCTGGCCTTACCCCAGCCCAAATCAACGAGGTGCTTCTGGTAGGCGGACAAACCAGAATGCCCCTGGTTCAACAGAAGGTAAAGCAATTCTTTGGCAAAGAGCCCCAAAAGGGGATAAACCCCGATGAAGCCGTAGCTTTAGGGGCAGCTATTCAAGCTGGCGTTCTCAAGGGTGAGGTAAGAGAGGTACTGCTTCTTGATGTCACCCCACTCACCCTAGGCATCGAGACCTTAGGAAGGGTAGCTACACCGCTCATTACCCGCAATACTACTATCCCCACCAGCAAGAGCCAGATCTTCTCTACTGCTGCTGATAACCAGCCTAGCGTGGAGATTCACGTTCTCCAGGGCGAACGCCCCATGGCTGCTGATAACAAAACCCTGGGGCGCTTTATGCTTGATGGTATCCTCCCGGCACCCCGCGGGTTACCCCAAATTGAGGTCGCCTTTGACATTGACGCTAATGGCATCCTCAATGTAAGTGCCCGAGATAAAGGCACCGGCAGAGAGCAGAAAATAACCATTACCGCCTCCAGTGGTCTCACCAAGGAAGAGGTAGAGCGAATGAAGCAAGAAGCGGAGATGCATGCCGCTGAGGATGCCAGAAGGAAAGAAGAGGCTGAGACTCGCAATACCGCTGATACCCTGGTCTACACTGCTGAGAAGACAATGCGGGAGCAGGGAGACAAAGTGCCCCCGGATTTGAGGCAGCAGGTGGAAGGTAAGATCGCTGCTGTTCGCTCAGCATTGCAAGGACAGGATATAGCCTACCTTCGCCGCACTGTTGAAGAGCTTTCCGAGGTTTTGCAACAGGTAGGTGCTGCTGTCTACCAGCAAGCAGGTCCCCCACCCCCGGGAGGCGAAGGGCCTCCTGGTGGTGAGCCAGGCGAAGGAACGGTAGAAGGCGAGTTCCGAGAAGTATAGTCCGCAAAAAGTTTGCCAAACTGGGGTGGCAAAGAAATTAAAAAGTGCGGGGTGTAGCGCAGCCTGGTAGCGCACCTGAATGGGGTTCAGGTGGTCGCCGGT
>CAYWDP010000084.1:0-8562 GCA_964457045.1 uncultured Dehalococcoidia bacterium | reverse complement strand
CCCCTCCCAATTTGCGGGAGCCCACAAGGGGCTCCCCTACAGAGGTTTTTGGACACCCTCTTACGATACACGGAATTCACCAAGCTTTCCTCCCTTGGGGGTAATAACATGCACAGAGCAGGCCAGGCAGGGGTCAAAAGACCTGACAATGCGCACAAGCTCAAAGGGGTTCTTCTCGTCTTTTACCTTTGTTCCCATGAGCGCTTGCTCAAGGGATCCCGGCTGATCCTTGTCATCCCTCGGAGACTCGTTCCAGGTGCTGGGGGTTATTACCTGATAATTAGCAATTTTGCCCTCTTTTATCTCCACCCAGTGACCAAGAGCTCCCCTTGCCCCCTCGACGAGTCCCATTCCCTGGGATTCCTCAGGAATGGAGTAGCCAGTGTAAACTGGCTCTCCTGGCTTAAGTTGTAGGAGCCAGCCCGTCATGGAGTCAGCTACAAATTTCGCGCTCAAGGCACGGGCGGCATGGCGACCGAGGACGGAGAACAGGGCGTCCGGGGAGGCCTTAAATCTTGCTAGGATAGAGTCCACCAGGGACTTCATGGTTGGCTCACCTTTGGCATAGGTAACCAACACCCGGGCTAGAGGGCCAACCTCGTAGACCTGACCACCATAGCGGGGTGACTTGAGCCAGGAGTAAGCTCCTTTCTTTAGCTCATCAGGAGTGGTCTCTCCCTGTGCAGGGTTCCTGTTGGTGGTTGAGCTAGCGTACCAGGAGTGTCGAACCTGTTCGGTAATGAGATTGGGGTCTACTTCGCTTGGCTTAAGTTTGGTGGAGATTCTTCCTTGTTTAAACAGCCTCTTCCTCTTTGTGAGGTCAGGCTCCTTACCATCGAGTTCATAGCCTCCGTAGGAGAGCAAATTACCACAGCCCTTGCCTATGTCAAAGTAGTCGCTGTAAACCTCAGCCAGAGCCAAAACGTCTGGCAGGTAAACATTGTCAATGAAGTCTCTTAATTCATTTAACCTCCAGAGGAAGGAAGCGATCTTGTCCACAGTAGGTACCTCAGTAACTCCTCCAGGTACAATCCCCACATTGTGAGGCATCCTGCCTCCGAAGATAGAAAGCATCTCTTGGCCCTTGCGGCGCATGGTGAGCGCCTTGACATAATGAGCAGCCATCTGCTGGTCAACTTCGTCAGGCAAACGGTAATCTCCCTCATAACGAGGGAGGAAAGGTCCCAGTTCACCCCGTTCAATAAACCTCCTAACGGAATTCAATTCAGAGTTCGTACCTTCATATTGAGCTACCTTGGCTATATCCACGTAGTCTAAAGCTGCCAAGAGATAAAAGTGAAGAATGTGGTCAGCAATATGAGCCGAACCCAAAATCAAGTTGCGGATAATCCTTCCGTTATCAGGTATCTTGTCTGCAATCCCGAAAGCACTATCCAGATTTAAGGTAGCGGCAGTAGAGTGACTGGTAGGGCAAACGCCGCAGATGCGCTGAGTTAACCTCTGAGCATCACGGGGGTCCCTTCCTCGCAGGATCAGCTCAAAGCCTCGAAATAGGACCCCTGAGCTCCTGGCCTCCTTTACTTGCCCTTCCTCCACTACCGCTTCGATCTTCATATGCCCCTCTATACGGGTAACCGGATCAATTGTGATGTGCCCCAATTAGCTATGCCTCCTTTCCAATTAGTTCTTCATTGATGTGAAATGTCACCTACGGGAATGCTATTTTCTCGTAGATGGGCGAAACGAGGTCAGGGAAGGCCGGCTCAACGCAGCCGTGGCAGAGGCCACCGCTACCTATACACCAGTTTACGCCATGGTTCCAGAGCCTGGTAGGGCAATCGGCATAGGTCACTGGGCCTTTGCATCCCAGCTCGTAGAGACAGCCAGGGTTCGAAAGCTTCTTGGCAAACTTCCCCTCATCATAATAGGCTCGACGAGGGCAGTTCTCGTGAATCAATGTCCCATAGAAAGCTTTTGGGCGTCTATGTTCGTCCAAGTCTTCCGGCTTGGGTAAGCCAAAAAGAAGAATGCTAGCCAAAGTCCCTATGAACCAATCTGGGTGGGGGGGACAACCAGGGACATTTATCACTTGGGTGCCAATTCTGGCAGCCTTCAAAGCCTCTTCAACACTGAAGCACTGGGTAGGGTTAGGAGTAGCAGCGGGGATTCCTCCGAAGGAAGCACAGGTGCCTAAGGCTATGATTGCTAAAGCATTGCTTCCCAAGGATTCTAACCGTGAAACTATGGTTACTGGTTTCCCGTTTTCCTCGCCCATAACCCCATGTATACCACCCTTAGCTGTGGGTATAGCTCCCTCCATCACCAAAACATAGCCACCTTTTTTCTGTTGCTGGGTCTCTTGGAGAACCTCGATTACAGCTTCTCCAGCCCCGGCCATTACGGTAGGGTGAAATCTCAGATTGATGTGCTTACCTGGGATTACCTCGTCTATTAATACATTTTTGATGCTGGGACTCACCGAATTTAGCACGGAAACCGAGCAACCTGTGCACCCCGCTCCCTGTAGCCAGATTACCGGTAACTCCTCAGTCCTTGATTTGGGCATTATTCCTTCTCCTCCTTAATTGGACTTCATATTTGATTAGTCTCCCAAAGCAGTGAGACGCTATCCACTCTTTAAATCCCTGCAGCAGCCAGGATGTCAGGCACTACACCCTCTCTGCCAATCGCCATAATATGAACGCCATCGCAAATAGCCTCCTCTTTGATAGTTCTGATCAGCCGACCAGCAATCTGGATGCCTGTTTCAAGAGCCTTGCCTTTCTCGGCGCCAGCTAGCTCATCAATCAAGTCCTGAGGCACAAAGATGCCAGGGACATTCTTATCCATATACCTTGCCATACCTGCTGAAGCGAGGAGCACAATCCCGGCTAGTATCTTGACATTATCATACCTACGAGCAAACTCCATGAACCTTCTGAGGTTATCCAGATCATACACTGCCTGCGTTTGAAAGAACTCGGCTCCGGCAGCGATCTTCTTCTCGAACTTAATTAGCTGGGGCTCAATGGGACGAGCCTCGGGGGTGACTATAGCCCCGGCACAGAATTCCACTACTCCATCCAGGTCATTCCCTCCCAAGTCCTTGCCTGATTCCATGATGCGAATCATGTTCAATAGCTGAACCGAATCAAGATCGAAGACGCCCTTTGCTTCCTTATGATCACCCACAGGGATGGAATCACCAGTAAGACAGAGGACATTTCTTATCCCTCTTGTATAGGCAAAGAGGATATCTGCCTGAAGCGCCAAGCGGTTGCGATCACGACAGGTCATCTGCAAAATCGGCTCCCCACCACGCTCTTTGATAAGGATGGCTGCGCCTACTGAGGGGAACCTCATGACAGAACTCTGGTTGTCAGTAACATTTAGGGCATCCACTTTGTTTTTGAGTAAATCAATGTGATGCAATAGCTCCTCAAGGTTGGTCCCCTTTGGAGGGGCAACTTCACTGGTAACGACAAATTTACCGGAGTTAAGCACCTCTCTAAATGGCTTTGCCATCACATCCTCCTATTCCATCGTTATCTTCCCAGGCCTTACCACTGCCTGGAAGTTCCTCGGAGGGTAGTACTTGCGCATGAAGTCAAGCTTTCCTTGTTTCTCTAGCCTTTGATAAATAAGGGTCCAGGCACAATCCTTCTCTGGGTCAACTTCGCACTTGCCATTGTTAGTCCCCCCGCAAGGACCATTGAGCAAGCCCTTGGTGCACCTGGTAATGGGGCAAATGCCACCGGTTTGATCTAAGACGCAATCCCCGCAGGCAGAGCATGTTTCACTCCAAACACCGTGCTCATCAGGGAATCCTAAAAAGGAGGTATTAAGCCCAGGCAGGATAGGTGTGGTGGGAAAACGTTCAGCCAGAGCCTGGACCCCTATCCCGCAGGCCAAGGAAAGAACAGCATCCACTTCCTTAACCTTATCATCAAGCTCTTCCAGGAATTCCCGTTCGCATTGACGTTTCACTGTATACTCGCTGAACAACCTCTCCTTCCCATCTATCTTATCTGCCATACGGAGAGAGGAGGCAAGAATGGCTGCCTCTCTCTCACCACCAGCAAAGCAGATAGTAACGCAAGTGCCACAGCCAAGGATCAAGACTTTTTGATATTCAGCAATCATTTCCCTTATTTCAGACAGTGGTTTCTGTTTTCCTACGATCATTACTTCGTCTCCTATTTTTTAAATGGGCTTGGACCCAACTGCCTTATTCGCTGTGTAAATTCAGTTGATAGCTCAGCGAGCTGCTCCAGGCCAGAGGTGGGTAAATTGTATATTTCCAAGCGTTCCTTCCCAAGGCCAATTTCGGCGAGAAGCTTTTTTGTAGAGTCTACCCTATGCCTGGCCCAAAAGATTCCCTTTTGGTAAGAGCAATCCTCCTCCTCACAGCCAACAAGAAAGACACCGTGTGCACCGACTTCAAAGGCTTTTAGCAAGTGTAAAGTATCTACCTTAGCTATACAAAGCAAGGGTATCATCCTTATATTAGGGAACCTCTTCTTTATCAATTCAGGACCTGCATTAGCCCAATAGCTACAATACAACCCGATAATTGTTGGCTTTGTCTTACTCACCGGCTTCGCTTCCAAGGCAGCCTCTATCTGGGGAATCAGATCCTCGATACCGGGCATGGTAAAGGCTATAGCCCTCGCCGGGCATTCGCCAACACAGACCCCACAGGCCTGGCAGCGCTCAATCCTTATCTCCACCGTGTTCAGAGAGGTAATGGCAGGGACTTCGTAAGGGCAGATGCGCACACAGGTTAAGCAAGCAGTGCACTTCGGCTCCAATATTTCAGCAGCTCCACAGCCAAGGCACCTTTGTGCCTCTTGTAAAGCCACCTCCTCGCTATACCCTGATTCCATTTCAACAAGGTCATGGATCCTCTCCAAGGGTCCCCATAGGGGCATCCCAGCACGAGGTTTAGTCTTAATGTGTCCTTGGAGAACCTTTTCCTCAAGATCTCCCTTTTCCCGCTTGGCTACCAGGGCATAGTTCGCCTCGGCAGGTATTGTTGATTTACCTTGCAGATAGTTATCTACGGATACAGCTCCCCTATGCCCGGCAGCTACGGCGTGAACAGTCCACATAGCACCAAAAGATGAGTCACCCTCAGCAAAAATTCCCGCCTCAGGCTGTGATAGCTTACGACTCCTATCAGCCCCTGTAGCTATTAAGATAGCACTATAGCCTGCTTCCCTAAGTTCCTTGAGGGAGAAGTCTTTGCCTAGGGCAGTATTGGTGTTAAGCTCGATCCCCAAAGCAAGGATGTTCTCAATATCCCAATCCACCAGTTTCTTGGGCAGGCGATAAAGAGGCAAAGCAGCTCTTAATGTGCCCCCAGGGAAGGGCAAAGCCTCGAAGACAGTCACTGAATAGGCTAGCTTGGTTAAGTCTTGAGCAGCGGTCAATCCACTGGGCCCAGCCCCGACGATAGCTATTCTTTCAGCCCTAGTCTTCGAAACAGGGTGGGGTAAAGGGAGCTTAGCTTGATAGGCATAATCGGAAATGAAGCGTTTCAGATACATTATGGCTACCGGTTCGTCTACCAGTGCCCGATTGCATTCCGTTTCGCAGGGTTGGTAGCAGATGCGCCCACAAGCAGAGGAGAAAGGCATCTGCTCACGAATTAAACTGTCAGCATCTCGATAGCGCCCCTGAGCAATCAAAGCAATGTAGTCTCTAACCCTCACTCCCGCAGGGCAGGCAGCCTGGCAAGGAGGCTGAACGTTTCTTTGACTGACAAAAGGTATTGGTTGTGCTACTGCGTAAGATAAGGTACTTGCCTTATTGCCTCGCCCCATGCTTTTGTCCCTTAGCTGGAACCCCTTCACACGCGATACTACTGCCTACAACTAATACAGTCCCTGTTTTATCCTGCATGGAGGTTATTATATTTGGGCTGATATTCACCTGCTGCAGAGACCTGCCTTTCTAAAATTGTCACATGGTTTCCGCTCACCCTAGAGTACTAGGGAAAGAATTATAAGAAGGAGAAGCATTGCCCCGGCTATTATTCCACTCCTCTTCAATTCTCCAAGCATCTGGGGCCGCTGGGCAACGACTTGCTGGATAGGAGGAGTGAATTGAGCTGAAGGAGCAGCGGGAATACGCTCAGGAAAGGATGCTTGCTTTGAAGCAAGAGGCGTAGAGTGGCGAGCGATACGGCGTTTCTTTCTGCTCTTCCCCCTCTTGCCGTATGGAGCACTTTTTGTCATCACAGAATGGCGATCCTTAGGCATCCTTATCCCTCTCATGCCATAGCTGATTTACCGTACGCCGGGCCACCTCGTAATTAAAGCCCCGCCGCTTCAGGAAGGCACCAAGCTTGCGGCAAAAGTTGTCATAATCTGCTGAGGCAAGCTTTCTCACCTTTCTCTGCGCTGCCCTGTAGGCGCTAGCCTCTTCATCCATCCCCTCAGCTACCTCTGCTATAATATGAGGAGCAATCCCCTTTTGCCTTAGTTCCCTTTGTAGCATCATCTGACTGCGGGGACTAAAGGACTCCCGATTCTCCTTCCAAAATTGGGCGAAGGCAAGGTCATCCAGCAATCCTTGTCCCTTTAGCTTGAGGAGTGCATCTTGGATAGAGGAATCGTTGAATCCCCTCTTCCGCAAGTGCATCTTAAGCTCAAATTCACTGCGAGGTCGGTAGCTCAAATAACGGAAAGCAGCATCCAGACAGGATTGATAACTAGAATCTAGTATTGCTCTCATTCAAACAATCCGGCTGCTTCTTCCTCCACCGAAATGGGGCTAGTAGGGGTTGCGCCTTTGGATCTAATCTGACGTTCTATCTCCGAGGCAATTTCCTGATTCTGCCTCAGGTAATCCTTAGCATTTTCTCTCCCTTGCCCTAAGCGAGTCTCGCCAAAGGAGAAAAAGGCACCAGTTTTCTTCACAATCCCCATGGCTACCCCCAAGTCAATGAGGTCGCCTTCCTTGCTTATTCCATGGGCAAACATGATGTCAAACTCTGCCGTTCTAAAGGGTGGGGCAACCTTGTTCTTCACCACTTTAGCCCTAACTCGATTGCCGATTACTGTGCTCCCTAGCTTGATGGAGTCCACTCGTCTCAGGTCAATCCTCACTGAGCTATAGAATTTTAAAGCTCTCCCTCCTGGGGTTACCTCAGGGCTGCCGAAGAAAACCCCTACCTTTTCTCGTAGTTGATTGATAAATATTGTTGCCGTGTGTGACTTGCTAATAGCAGCGGTTAGCTTTCTCAGGGCTTGCGACATTAGTCTGGCTTGCAAGCCCACCTGTGCATCACCCATGTCTCCCTCAATCTCCGCCCTGGGAACCAAAGCTGCCACTGTATCAATGACGATTACATCCACTGCCCCACTCCTCACCAATGCCTCGGTAATCTCCAGCGCTTGCTCAGCCGTATCTGGCTGTGATATAAGGAGGTCCTCCACCTTAATCCCACAATGAGCAGCATAGGTAGGGTCAAAGGCATGCTCTACATCTATATAGGCAGCTATTCCTGCCCGACTTTGGGCTTGGGCTATGATATGAAAGGCAAGGGTTGATTTCCCTGATGCTTCAGGACCGAAGATCTCGGTCACCCTCCCTCGAGGGATACCACCTATCCCCAGGGCTAGGTCAAGGGAAAGCGAACCGGTAGGGATAGACTCTACAGCCATTTTCGCCGAGATCTCGCCCAGTCTCATTATCGAGCCTTTACCAAATTGCTTTTCAATTTGCCCAATGGCTAAATCCAGCGCCCTTTCTTTCTCCATCCCTTCCCTCGCTAATATGATAACATAGGCCTCCCTCTAGCACAAGCTTAAAAGGGTGGCACAGGAGGGGTTGCCCTCTTATGGGCATTCAGGGCAATCCTTTCTTCAATCCTTTTTCTTACCTCCTCGCTGACTTCGCTGGAGGTAAAGTAATGGTCAAGCTGCTCATAAGTTAGCCCCATTTCCTGCTCGTCAGTCTGCCCCTCCCATAACCCTGCCGAGGGTGTCTTATTGATAATCTCTCTGGGGATGCCCAGATAACGAGCCAGTTCCCGAACTTGAGATTTAACTAGATTCCCCAAGGGCAGGAGGTCAACCCCTGCATCTCCATACTTAGTGAAGTAGCCCACACCCAGTTCACACTTATTACTACAGCCTATTACCAGATAACGCAGCCGATTAGCAAAGTAGTACAGGGTCGCCATTCTCAGTCTAGGCTTCAGGTTAGGCACAGCTATGTTCTTGGTAGTGGGGTCGAAATCGCCATTGGGTAGTAAGCGCAGAAGCGCATCAAATACGCTATCCAGGCTAATTAACCTGGTAGGGATTTGGAATTTATTGGCTACCATGTAAGCATGCTCTATATCTGTTTGGCTACTATAGCAGGGTAAGAGCAAACCGAGAGCATTATCTGGAAAGGCTAGCTTAGCTAATACAGCAGCCACTGAGGAGTCAATCCCACCACTCATCCCCACCACCAGTCCACGAGCACCTGCCCCTGTTACCTGCTCTCTAAGCCAGGATACCAGCTTCTCTGCCAGTTGCTGCATAAACAACCTGTAGTGGGCCCTGCTTGTTCTAGTATAGCCTTTGCTAATGAGGTGAGTCAAAGTAT
>CAYWDP010000083.1:1654-8572 GCA_964457045.1 uncultured Dehalococcoidia bacterium | reverse complement strand
TGTCGGATTGCTGCCAGCACTCTGGCTTCCCCATTGGACATTCTCGGGATTCTCTATAATCAGGGAAAGGGTAGCGCCCACAGTAACACTAGGGGAGACCGTCCCTGTAACCTGGGCAGCCCCAGCCGTTCCAAACAGGGAGAAAGTTGCTATTGCCCCCAGAATAAGTATCAGCAGCACCATTTTTGGTTTCATGGTCACCCCCCTTTCATAAGTTAGCTTTGCTTTTGTCCCGCTGCTGGACACGCAGCGTGGAAATGTCCTACTGGAATGTGTATCGTGCGGAATCTTCAATTGTGATTGAACCACAACTGACTGAACTTGTCAACCCCTTGGAGGATTCCTAATCCGTGGATTCTGTTCTGCCTCCCGCCTCTCCACGGTGAGTCTTCGACACGGTTTTGCCCAAATCCCTCTACCTTGACGGGCATAAGCGCTAACTTTGTGGAGCCACTTGGCCGCTGGTCTTCTTTGCCCGTGCTTCGATGTGGCCACGCTTGAGACCCCCCGATTCATCGGGGGGAGTCTCACCCGTGCTAGCCGCCAACCGTGGGCTTCAGCCCGCAAGTGGGGTGAGCGGCATGAATGCCACCGTTGCACACATGAAAAGTCACAGAGACCTACCCCGCCACCACCCTCCTGCGGGGGAAATAGGATAGCATGCCAAGTGAGAGGACTGACACAGTAGCAGCGATTCTAGCCTGTGGCGTCAATCTGGCGACCTCTCCTTGTCAGCAACTTTCTGCCAGATTTCTCTGTACGCTTCATGTGATTTTATGAAGACACACAGCCTCATAACCACTGCATGCAGTACAACGGCGATACCCAAGAAAACGAAGTGCCACCAAGAAGTATCCCCTTTGCACAGGGTTAGGGGTCCGGCCAAAGCGAAGAGAAAAAGCCCCATGTAAAGCAAACCAAATACCACTCTCAGTCTTGTGAATGTCGTCATAAATCCCTTGCGTTTGCCAAATTCCTCGGATCGGCGCTCCCAACCAATCTCTGGTGTGCCCGTTTCATGAAAGACTCGAATGTATGTCCCTATCTGGGCGGCAAGAAGGTGGAGAATCCATGATAGGAACGCACCAACAGCGACGGCTAAGGTCAGGAGAGCGCTCAAGAATGGCCCACTGAAAGCCTCGGGCTTCACACTAGCCCATCCAATTCCTGCAACCACAAGAGTACCCACGGCTCCATACACTGTCAATCGGTATGACCGAAGGTGCCGCATATCCTCTCGTAATGATTGGTATTCTTGGTTCTTCATTCTTGCCTGTCCACCATCCAACGACTCAACTCATCCACCATGACTAGGCGTCAGCTACAGTCATTTGTGAAATCAGCTCTATATCCATCGCATCTAGGGTAAAATCTACCTTAGCCAAATAGCATAACCGATGCACCTTGTCAAGCCCTCAGGGGCAGACCCTCCCCTCACAGCCACTCACAGCAAGTCAGATGGCACTCGCAGCAAGGGATTTTCAGCAGTGAAATGGCTACACAGAACGGGAAATCATCTCCCGGCGGTGTTTCCTGCGGTTATCGTCTGGACCATGCGGTTAGCACGTGATTACAAAGGGGATCGATTTGGGTGTATTGTGTCCAAGTAACGAGCCTGAGCCTTCCTTCAGAATCGCCTGTATAGGTATGTCGGATAGACTGATCCACCCTTCATTTAAGCATTGTGTCTGATCTATCTCCTGAAGGTAAAACTAGAACAATGTTATAGAACGTAATCTCTTCCCAAGTCGAGAGGAATATGGCAGAGTAGGCCCAAGAAAGAATGCATGGTGGAATATGGTCCTGTAGGAACTAGTTGAAGGGGAGGTGGTAACTGATGAGAGTGAAGGAGATTCCCTTCAGAAATCCTACTATGGGTGCTCTGCTCAAACTCCAGCAGGATGGACTAAAGGGGATTGTGAATGCAGACAAAAGGTTCTTTGCGTTATATCGGGTAGCGTTGGCCGGGACACCGCGCCGTGGAAGTCAAAGCGTGAAGCTAAAGTTGCCGAATATGAGCGGCTACAACTAGTCTTGTGCGAGAGCTCAAATAGATCAGGCCGTAATCGGCAATACCAGTTAAGGCTCATCAGAGCAAATCCGAACATCACCTTGTCAAACGATCTTTGCCTTCACTAAACCGCACAGGTTATGCTGCCAAAAGCACCAAGCCACCAGATATGATTGCAAAGGGGATTGACTCTTGTGTGTTGATTCCAGTTAGCCAAGACTTGCCCTACGACACAACCCATTGTGGCTGGCTCTTTATTTAGCCAGTCTATTTGACGGTAACTGACTTTGCCAGGTTGCGGGGTCTATCGGGGTCTTTACCCCGAGCTACTGCCAGGTAATAGGCTAGAAGCTGAAGAGGCACGATAACCACCAAGGGGTAAAAGATTTCTTCCACCCGGGGAATCTCGATCCACTCATCAAAGATGGGACTTCTCTCGTCCGAGACCCCGATAACCAAGGCCCCCCGTGCCTTGGTTTCGGCAGCATTGGCTAAGGTCTCATCAAAGGTGTAGTCCTTAGGACAGATAACCACTACTGGTGTACCCTCCTCAATCAAAGCCAGCGTGCCGTGCTTTAACTCACCCGCTGGCATGCCTTCAGCGTGGATGTAAGACAGCTCCTTCAGCTTGAGGGCTCCCTCAGCAGATATGGCAAAGTTGATCCCCCTGGCTATGTAGTAGAAATCATTCTTCTCTTTGGTCTGCTGCGCTAACCTCTTTAGTTTCTGGCCATTCTTGCTGAAGCATTCCTCAATCGAAGTGCAGATAGCCCTCACCTTTTCCAGGCCCTCCTCCAACCTATTACACATGGTGAAGGCAAGCAGGTAAAAGATAGCTAGCTGGCTGACGAAGGACTTCGTAGCAGCTACACCTATCTCCGGACCGCAATTGAGGTAGATAACCCGATGGCTCATCCTGGCCAAGGAAGAGCCCACCATATTGACCAGGGAAAAGATGGTAGCCCCATTTTCCCTAGCTCTCTTCACCCCCTCAATAACATCGGCTGTCTCCCCACTTTGGGAGACAGCTATCACCAGGGTATTCTTATCGATGGAGTCGGCAAAGTAGTGGAATTCAGAAGCCATGATTACATCGCAGAATTTGCCGGCCAGCTTAGAGAAGAGGTACCTTCCGACAAGGGCAGCATACCTAGAGGTGCCGCAAGCAGTGATCACCACCTGCCTTGCCCTCAGAATGTCCATCGCCATCTCCGTAATTAGCCTCTTGTCCTGCATCAGGGCACAACGTATCGCCTGAGGCTCCTCCATTATCTCTTTCATCATAAAGAAATCGTAACCCTGCTTGGTGGCTTCATCCCACTTCCAGTCGACCTGAGTGAACTTCTTTTCGATCGGCTTCCCCTCCTTATCGAGGAAAGCAATATCTCTGGTCAACACTACTGTTTCACCGTCTTCTACAAAGGCCACCCTATTGGTGTGCTCCAGAAAAGCAAGGGCATCGCTGGCCACAAAATTCCTCCCCCGTTCCCTCCCCACCACCAGCGGGCTATCCTTGCGGCTAGTCACTATCTTCTCCGGTTCCCTGGCTGAGATAGCCAGCAAGGCATAAGAACCCCGAAGCTGCCCTATAGTTTGCAAGACAGCCTGTTCCAGAGAAGCCCCAGCCGCCATATAGTCTTCAACAAGATGAGGGATCACTTCGGTATCGGTCTCTGAGACAAAACGATGCTTGGACTCAAGTCGATTGCGGAGCTCCTGATAGTTCTCTATGATCCCATTGTGAACTACAGCGATCTCTCCTTTGCAGTCGAAGTGGGGGTGAGCATTCGCGGAGGTAACGCTGCCATGGGTTGCCCAGCGAACATGCCCAATCCCTACCTTTCCTGGGAGCTGGTCCAGGTGGTGCTTTTGCTGCACCTCAGCCAGGCTACCTATATCTTTTCCAGCCCAAATCCTGCCATCGGAGACCGTGGCCATGCCGGCAGAATCATAACCTCTATACTCCAGATTACTGAGCCCCTTTAGCAGGAAAGGGGCTGCCAGTTCCCTGCCAACGAAGCCGATTATTCCACACATTACAGCTTCCCTAGCCTTTTCATGAGTTTCTGTTTCTTTTTCTCGTCGAACTCGATTTCTCTTTCCACTACCCTATAATGAGGCTCAAGCAAGATCATCTTGTTTGGCCCAAGGTCTCTCATCAGGCAAACATGGGAGCCGACAAAGGAATTGGGACCGATTCTCATCCCGGGCATAATGCTGGCATTGATGCCAGTCTTAGAATTGCTTCCCACTATAGCTCCCAGTTTATCCAGCCCGGTATCAATCACTTCATCCCCGATCTTAACCGAGATATTCTTTTCATCAAAGCGGAAGTTGGCCAGAACAGTGCCAGCTCCAAAGGAGCACCCTTCAGCTATTATAGAATCGCCAATGTAGCTGGAGTGGAACCAGCACCCATCACTTATGTAGGAACTCTTCACCTCGGTGGAGTACCCTACCACACAATCAGCGCCGATATGGCTATACTCACGTACCAGGGCATTGTTACCAATGATCGAGTTTGCCCCAATGTATACCGGTCCCCTGATCACCGCATTCTCCAACACCCTCACATTATCCCCGATAACTACCTTCCCTTCAATAGTAGCCCTTGACGAGATGTGAGCTGAGGGGGAAATCTCCGCTTTACTTCGATCCAAGAAATGTCTCACCACTGGAAAGATATGCCAGGGATACTTAATAGCTGCCCAGAAATTATCGTAGGGAACTACCTTAATCTTTCCCCCTTCTCTAACTATATTATCTAGGGCACACTCATAGACATCGTCCTTGGTGGTTTGCACATTTCCAGTACATTCTAAAAGCTTCCTTACATCAGTGTGCAGATGAACCAAAATATTTACCAAGTTGCTCGGCTCCTCTCCCCTACGGGGCTTTTCCACAATTTGCTTTAGCTCATTTCCCTTGCTCACCACCAAGTATCCTCCAGGGAAATGTTCCTTCACCTCATAGCCAAGTAAATAGGAAAGAGCAGAGCTCTTTTTGCGCTCCTGGATAAGCCTAGTATAGGCTGAGCTGTCGAAGACGTCGTTTGGATTTACCACCATTACCTCTCCCTCCAGGAGATGCTCAGCGCTCTCCAGCGCATTGGCAATCCCTAGAGGTTTCTCCTGAAGGGCAAGCTCAATCTCTACCCCAGAAATACCTTTGCTTATTTGCCCCACTTTTTCCATGTTCTGTGGGTTTGCCACCACCACGAATCGGCTTAAGCCCGCCTCCCTTGCCCTCTCTATCTGGTGCTCCAGCAGGGGCTTCCCTAAAAACTTGAGCAGGAGCTTATCCTCTAAGAGGGGGAACATCCTTTTCCCAACCCCACCACAAAGAAACACTAACTTCACTGCTTCATCCTTTTACAATGGGTTGAATCCACCCAACCCCCTGGTCGAGCAACTCCTGGGTCCTTGAAAGCGATGTTGACTCAGCTAACACACGAATAGCTGGCTCGGTTCCGCTGGCTCTAATAAGCATCCACGAATCTTCGAACTCAAGCCTCAGGCCATCCAGCGTATTGAGGTCCTTCGCTCCAAAAAGGCGAACCTTCTTTGCCACCTCCTCCATGACAGCTTCTTTAAGCTGGTTGGGGCAGGAAACCTTTCTCTTCTCGAAGAAAAGCTTGGGCATCCTTTCAAAGAAATCCCTAATCTCAGCCACCTCCTTTATTCGACTGAGGAGGGTAAGGATGGCAAAGATGCTATCGGGATAGTAACCTGCCTTGGGGATTATATACACGCCTACCTGTTCCACGCCAAGGGCAGCATCAATCTCCCGAGCGAGATGAGCCACATTGACGTCGCCCACCTTTCCCCTCACCACCTCCGCCCCCAGGTCCCTTACCGCTAAGTCTAAAAGCCCGCCTGTCTCCACCGTGGAGGCAACCTGCCTCTTCCCGCTCTCCTCAATAGCCAACCTTGAAATGAAGGCGATCGGCTCATTGAATCCCAAGAAACCCTGCCTATCACAGAAGACAACCCGGTCGGCATCGCCATCGAAACAAACAGCCAAATCCGCATTCATCTCCTTTAGGAACTCCACAGTGTTATAAAGAGTGTCTTCTCTTGGCTCCGGATTCCTCCCTGGGAAAAGACCATCAGGGGTGTCGTTTAAAGGAATGACCTTGAGGCCCATCTCAGCAAAAAGCTCGCTGACGAAGCCAGAAGCAGCACCATTGCCAGGGTCAACAACAATTCTTAAATTGCTATTGAGGCTCTTTGTGGGCAATCTGTCCTGAATAAAGCGAAGATAGCTTTCCCTCATCCCCTGCCCCAGGTGCAAGCCTCCCGGGCTCCCTGACCTGAATCTCTTCTTGAGATATACTTTCTCTATCTGCTGCTCCTGAGCCCTGCTATATCCCATGGAGTCCTGGTTAAAGAATTTGATGCCATTGAACTCAGGGGGGTTGTGGGAGGCGGTAACCATAATCCCACTGTCAAATCCCCACTCTCTGGTCAATAATGCCAGCACTGGGGTAGGCAGAATGCCAAGATCGGTTGCCTCTATTCCGCAGGATAGCAAACCGGAGAAGACAGCATTCTTCAGAGCTTCTCTGCTGACTCTGGTATCAGTAGCCAGGCAGACCCTAGCCCTCGGGGGTAAAGCAGTGCCCAGTGCCTGGGCTACTTCCCGACACAACTCCATGGTCAGGTCTTTGTTGACCACGCCCCTGATTCCGCTGGTGCCAAAGAGAAGCATTTCCCTTTTCCTTTTTTGTCCTATCTTCATAAGATTAGTCGCTAAACGCTGAGCTATCCCTCGCTATTGGGGTACCCTATGGCAATCCAGGCTACGGGATACGCCTGTCCGTGAATACACCTTTAGAAGCCTCACTCCCTTGGTAGTCTGTCATAGTTAAACACTGAATCACCCTCACCCTAGCCCTCTCCCATCAA
>CAYWDP010000083.1:0-1554 GCA_964457045.1 uncultured Dehalococcoidia bacterium | reverse complement strand
GTATTTGGCTTTTCCCTCCTCATAGAGGTCTCCACCATAAATATCATTTATCACTATGGCTGGAAAATCTTCTACTTCCATTCGCAGAACTGCCTCTGCTCCAAGCTCCTCGTAGGCTACTATCTCTGATTTCTTGATGCTCTTAGAGATGAGAGCACCGGCACCGCCTATGGCAGCGAGATATACTGCTTTATATTTCTTCATGGCATCTTTCACCGCTGGTGAGCGCATACCCTTGCCAATCATCCCTTTAAGTCCCTCAGCTATCAATCGGGGTGAATAGCTATCCATACGACCGCTAGTAGTAGGTCCGGCAGAGCCGATTACTTGGCCTGGTCTAGCTGGGGAGGGGCCCATATAATATATCGTCTGCCCCTTAATATCAAAGGGAAGAGGCTTCCCCTGGTCTAAGGCTTCAATCATCCTCTTGTGGGCAGCATCTCGAGCGACATACATAACGCCAGTAAGCAAGATATTATCCCCAGCTTTAAGGTCTTTTAAGGTCTTGTCAGATAAGGGCAGCTTAACCTTTTTAGTCATTGTCATCCTCCTATATAGAGCGCACTAAGTGGCTGCGCATAACCCAGATAAGGATTAAATCCTAAATCCGAAGCACTAAATCCTAAACAATATCTAAGTCCAAATGACCATAAACCTATTTTACCTTCTCTTGGCCGTCACATATAGCTTGTTGCTCGGGCGGAGATTTGGGTCATTCACTTCCTTTCACAGTGAACTCAGGGAAAGGAATTTTGGGCTTAGTTTCAGCAGGGGGTGAAACTACCGAGGAAGGCCGCTGTTTCTTCCTCAGTCCCAGAGCTTGGGATGCCAGCCGTCTTTTGAGCAACTGAATAGCTAAAGCTGGGTCTACTCCCTTGGGACAGGCTTCTGAGCAGGCGCCAGCAAGATGACAACGCCATATCCCATGGTCAGTATCCACCAAAGAGAACCTCTCCTGCTGGCCCTCATCCCGACCGTCAGCGCAGTAGCGGTAACACTGAGCCAAGGCTTGGGGGCCAAGGAAAAGCCTATCGCTGGCTGAGGTTGGGCAAGCAGAAACACATATGCCACACTTTATGCAGTAGGCGAACTGCAGGAAGTCATTTAATTCCTGAGGTATCTGGGCGAATTCAGCGGTAGGGTTTTCCATTTCCTGCTCATCCTGACGGAGGATGTAAGGCTTTATTGATTTGTGGTTATTGAACATAGGAGTCAGGTCAACTACCAGGTCTTTGATGATAGACAGGTTGGGTAAAGGCTTGACGGTTAGCGTATTGGAGTGAAATTCCTCTATTTGGGTATGGCAGGCAAGGTGAGGGTAGCTGTTGATCAGCATGCCACAGGAGCCACAAATCCCCATGCGACACGAGGTGCGAAAAGCAAGAGTGCTATCCAGATTCTCTTTTATATATATAAGGCCCTCGAGCACGGTCGTGCCTCGGCTAGATGGCACGGTGAATTGCTGCCAATGAGGGACACCACCTTGTTCCGGGTCGTACCTCTGGACTCTGAATGCTATCTGCTGTTTCATAGTTAACTCCTAATCAGGCTGTC
>CAYWDP010000082.1:0-8586 GCA_964457045.1 uncultured Dehalococcoidia bacterium | reverse complement strand
AACTCATTGGCATTTCGTCAAAGCTTCCCTTAAAATAAGAAATTCATACTTAGGCATAGATGGAATGAAAAGCGTAGTAATTTACTTCTCCCAGACGGGAAGCACCAAGAAGGTAGCTGAGGCGATTTATAGCGGGATAAAGGCAGCTACCGGGCAGTGCGAGATAACCGCCCTAAGGGATGCCGATGCCAGGAGACTGGCTGAATTTGACTTGATAGGGCTGGGCTGCCCTGTTTTCGAGTTTAAAACACCGGCTAACTTCAAGGCTTTTATAGAGAGCATGCCCAACCTAGAGGGCAAGCACTGCTTTCTTTTTGCCACCCATGGCTTAGACCGGGGGATGATCTTTCGTGATATGGGGGAGGTATTGTTACAAAAGGAGTTGATCGTAATTGGTTACCATAGCTGTTATGGCGAGGTTCGAATGCCCAGTATCCCAAGACCTTACTTCACTGATGGACATCCTGACAGCTCTGACCTGAAGGAGGCGGCTGATTTCGGAAAGGAGATGGTGGAGCGCAGCCTGAGGATATCTCAGGGAGAAACGGGGCTGATACCAGACATCCTCTCCATGAAGGAACGCGTCTTCCCTCCTGAGCCTTCCGTAGAAATGAAGTTCAATGAAGAAAAGTGCCGTTACCCTATATGTCGACTTTGTGTTGATAATTGCCCTGTGGAGGGCTGCATCGACCTTTCTCAGGATCCAGTCGTTTTTGCCAAAGAAGAGAAATGCCTCAACTGCTACTTCTGCTGGAAGATTTGCCCTAATGGGGCTATTGAAGCTGACTGGGAACCTCTGGCCAAGGCTTTCAGAGAGATAGAGCTACCAGGAGCGCTAAAGCTGCTGGAAAGGGCTAAAGCCCGAGGGTATTTTAGAAGTCTGGTGGACAAGGTTGATGTAGATACCCCGTGGTACGAATTTTGTGACCGACCAGCCCTTCGCCTTGAAGCTGTTCCTTGCACACTGGCCTGCCCCATCCATATGGATATCCCAGGCTATCTGACCTTAGCTGCTGAGGGAAAGCTTAAAGAGGCTTACCAACTAATCAGGGAAACTAATCCCCTTCCCGCTGTTTGTGGTCGCGTTTGCTACCACCTCTGCGAAGATGCCTGCAAGCGTCATTATCTAGACCAACCTGTAGCCATTGCCTCTCTCAGGAGGTTTGTCACCGATCAGGTTGATATCGAGAGCCTTGAGGTTCCCCAAATTAGCAAGAATGGCAGAAGAGTGGCTATCATTGGTAGCGGTCCATGTGGGCTAGCAGCAGCTCATGACCTTGCCCTTCTTGGCTATGAGGTAACCATATTTGAAGCCCTGCCTGAACTCGGAGGGATGATGCGGGTAGGCATTCCCGAGTACCGGGTATCCAGGGAGGTGGTACAAAAAGATATTGAGGAAATCTTAAAGATGGGAATAGAAGTCAAGCTTAATACGCGTATTGGGCATGATCTAACCCTCAATGAGTTAAGACAGCAAGGGTATGAGGCTATACTCCTGGCTACCGGTGCCCACCTGCCACAACCACTGAATATCGAAGGCATGAACTTCGACCAAGTCTTCCAGGGGGTATATCTACTAAGAGATAGGGCCTTAGGGGAAATACCGGATAATCTCTTCGACAGGAAACGGGTAGTTGTAATAGGAGGTGGAAACGTAGCCATAGACGCTGCCAGGACAGTGCTGAGGTTAGGGGTAAAAGAAGTGCAACTGGCTTGCCTTGAAAGGAGAGAAGAGATGCCGGCTCACCCTGGGGAAGTTCAGTACGCTGTGCAAGAAGGAGCTATCCTCAATTGCTCCTGGGGGCCAAAGAGAATCCTGGGGGAGAATCATAGGATTACGGGTGTAGAGTTTGTCCGCTGCACTTCGGTCTTCGACGAAGAGGGGAGATTTAACCCTTCCTATGATGAGGGTACTAGGGTGTCTCTCAAAGCTGATGCAGTGATAATTGCTATCGGTCAGATACCCGATATATCGTTTCTCAACGAAGGAGATGGAATACGGCTTACCAGGGGAGGAACTATAAAGGTTGATCAGTTCACCCTGAAAACTGATGGGCAGGGAATCTTTGCCGGTGGCGATGTGGTCACTGGAGCAGCCAGTGTGATTGATGCTATAGCGGCTGGCAGAAGAGCGGCGAGGTCGATAGATAACTACCTAAAGGGGATACCTCTAGCGGTAGGGCAAACGGAGGAAAGAAGGGCTCAATATAAACTTACCGACGAGGAGATCGAGACCCTCAAAAAACAGGTGCCAGTCCAAAACAGGGTGCGAGGGATGGTATTGGCACCAGAGGAACGCCTTAAAAACTTCGCTGAGGTGGAGTTAGGTCTCCATCCAGCCCAAGGCCAACAGGAAGCATGGCGCTGTCTAAAATGTGAGTGGAAACCTTGAATTTAATCCTTACCGATGTAGAAAAAATTAAACACACCCGCAAAATATACTTGCAAATCGATTCAGTAAGCTCTAAAATGCTTCGGACATATTTACAATAACGTGGATACTCGGGTAAAATTGGGGCACTCTATACTTTGGGGTTGGCAATGTCTCCGCAAGGAAGTAAGACAGAAATAGGGCGTTACACTAAGGAAGCTATTACCTTGGCAATGCAAGGTCGGTGGCAGGAAGCAGTCGCCGTCAATAGAGCTCTTCTGGAACTTTCCCCTGAAAATGTTGAGGCTTATAACCGGCTAGGCAGGGCTTTGATGGAGATCGGGGAATATGCCGCAGCCAGAGAATCCTATGGACGTACCTTGGAATTAGACCCCTATAATAACATTGCCAAGAAGAACCTTGACCGCCTCTCATACTTGGGAGAGCTAACCCCAAAAGGTGACCACCATAAGGTTGTTGTTGACATCTTTGTCGAAGAGACAGGCAAAGCCAGGGTAGTGAGCCTTGTGCACTTGGCACCAAAAGACGTTGTGGCGCAGATGGCTCCAGGTGAGGAGGTAAGTCTCCAGGTAGAAGGGCAAAGGTTATTGGTTAGAAATGGGCATGGTGAGTATCTTGGCGAGGTAGAGGCAAAATATGGGTTGCGCCTAGCTAAGTTAATTAAGGGTGGCAATCGATATATTGCCGCTATAAATAGCCTGGGAGAAAACAAGGTAAGGATAATCATCAGGGAGATTTATCAGCATCCTAGCCAAGCAGGACGCCTTTCCTTCCCGCTAAAGGATAGGGAAGGCTTTCGCCCTTATGTTAGAGAGAGCTTGCTAAGACAGAGGGCAGAAGAGGAAGAGCTGGTAGAAGAAATTGACGAAATAGGAGAGGCGGGAAGAGAAGGCTTTACCGTGGCTGACTTTTATGAGGCTTCCCTTGCTGATGAGGAGGGGAAGCCCCATCTTGAGTGAAGGGAATGGAAATCGGGACAATCAAGCCAGTTAAAATCGAGGACGAGGTTAGGGTTTCATATCTTGACTATGCTATGAGCGTCATTGTTTCCCGTGCCCTACCTGACGTACGCGATGGTTTGAAGCCAGTGCATCGGCGTATACTCTACGCCATAAACGAGTTAGGGTTGCGCCATACTTCTCCTTATAAAAAGAGCGCTCGCATTGTAGGTGAGGTATTGGGGAAATATCACCCCCATGGTGATGCCCCGGTCTACGAGGCCTTGGTTCGCATGGCACAAGACTTCTCTATGAGGTATGTGCTAGTTGAAGGGCAAGGAAATTTCGGCAGCTTAGATAATGACCCACCCGCTGCTATGCGCTACACCGAGGCACGCCTAGCTGAAATTGCCCAAGAGATGCTAATTGATATTGATAAGGATACCGTAGATTTTACTCCCAACTTTGATGATACTTTAAAGGAGCCAGTCGTCCTTCCCAGCCGACTCCCTAACCTACTGGTCAACGGTAGTTCTGGGATTGCTGTGGGCATGGCCACTAATATCCCTCCTCATAACCTTTCGGAGGTCTGTCATGCCATCACTTTTCTTATCGATAATCCCGAGGCTACCACCGACGAGCTGATCGAGTTTATCTCCGGCCCTGATTTTCCTACTGGGGGCATTATCTTAGGGCGTGAGGAAACACAAAGGGCTTACACCACAGGTCAAGGCAAAGTCGTAATCCGAGGCAAAGCCCAGATTGAAGAGCCCACCAAGGGACGACATCAAATAGTAATTACTGAGCTTCCTTACCAAACGAACAAGGCAGAGCTGGTGCAGAGGTTTGCCAACTTGGTGAAAGAGAAGAGGATTGAGGGTATTAGCGAGCTACGGGATGAATCAGATAGGCAGGGGATGCGCATTGTAGTGGAGCTGAAGAAGGAGGCCCGGCCAGAGCAGGTGCTGAACAACCTCTATAAACACACCGCCCTGCAATCAACCTTCTTTGTCAATATGCTAGCTTTGGTAGATGGGCAGCCTCGGGTTATCAGCCTCAAGGAAGCCCTTCGATATTACATCGATTTCCGCCACCAGCTTATAGTCCGTCGCTCCCAATTCGAACTCCGCCAAGCTAAGGAGAGGGCACATATACTGGAAGGATTGAAGCTGGCTCTGGATCAACTGGATCAAGTGATTACTATTATTCGCCGCTCGCGCAGTGCTGAGGCAGCTCGAAATGAATTAGTGCATAACTTTGGTTTATCCCCAATACAGGCACAGGCTATCCTCGATATGCAACTACGTAGGCTGGCAGCCTTAGAGCGCCAGAAAATCCTCGACGAGTACACTCAAGTGATTAAAACCATTGCCTATCTGGAGGATCTCTTAGCCAATCCCAAGAAGATACTTTTCCTCATTAAGGAAGAGACACAGGAGCTTGAGTCCAAATACGGAGATGCACGAAGAACCCAACTCAGCGAGCAGGAGGTAGTGGAATTCAGCGAGGAGGATTTAATCCCCCATCAAGAGATGGTGGTCACCCTAAGCACCAGGGGATATATTAAGCGTGTCCCCAGTGATACTTATAAGCTGCAGCATCGAGGAGGAAAGGGTATCAGTGGGATGTTTACCAAGGAGGTAGACAGTGCTTCTCTCTTCCTCTTAGCCGATACCCATGATACCCTGCTCTTCTTTAGCAGTAGGGGAAGGGTCTTCTCCATCAAGTGCCATCGAATCCCTCAGGATACCACACGAACAGCTAAAGGGACACCTCTTATTAACTTGCTTTCTCTTGATCCCCAGGAGCAGATAACAGCAGCGGTAGCAGCAAACTTTGCCCTAGGCAACTTTCTGGTGCTGGCTACCGCTAAAGGCAAGATAAAAAGGACTGCTATTGAGCAGTTTACTTCTATAAAAAGTCGAGGGCTTATCGCCATATCCCTGGCTGCTGAAGATGAACTGGTAGCCGCTGGACTGGCTAAGGACAAAGACGAGGTTGCTCTGATAACAGAGAAGGGGAAATTGAGCAAGTTTAGGGTGGATAGCTTCAAGGCTATCTCACGAACTGGTAGAGGGGTGCGTGGCATAAAGCTTAGCCCTGATGATAAGGTAGTGAGCATGAAAGTTATTTCTCCCGATGCTTATCTCTTGACAGTAACGAGTAAGGGATTTGGCAAATTCAGTCCTATAAGTGCCTTTCCCATCCAGCAACGCGGTAGGAAGGGGGTACAAGCTCATAAAATCAGTGAAAAGGCAGGTAGAGTGGTGGCTACCAAGCTGACCTCTCCTTCGGAGGAGCTGATGCTTATATCTGACCAAGGGATTATCATTCGCGTGCCGATGAAGAGCATCCCCATCCAAGGCAGAAGTACCAGAGGAATAAGCCTTATGCGGTTAGCTCCGCAGGATGAGGTCATCTCCATTGCTTGCCTTAAAGGAAAGAGGTGAATAAGCCCACAAGGCAAACTGGTGGCATATAGAAGGAAACTGGATAATTTTGCTACTTTAATAGATATCATAGCTCGGCTGCGAGGACCTCAGGGCTGCCCCTGGGATCGAGAACAAACCCACCTATCCCTAAAGCCAAATCTGCTGGAAGAGTGCTATGAAGCCCTAGAGGCTATAGACCAGGGTGATAATGAAAAGTTAAGTGAGGAACTGGGTGACCTTCTGATGCAGATAGTGCTCCATGCCCAGATTGCTGCTGAGCAGGACAAATTTAATATTAGAAACGTGCTCCAGGGGATTAATGCCAAGCTTATCCACCGCCATCCCCATGTCTTTGGAAAGGCAAAGGTGAAAGAGGCCCAAGAGGTAGTCTTAAGCTGGGAAGCCTTGAAGCAAGAAGAACGAGAGGAAGGTTCTCTTCTTTCCAGCCTGCCTAAAGGAATGCCTGCCTTGGCTCATAGCCAGGCAATGCAGCGGCGCGCTGCTCGGGTCGGCTTTGACTGGAGGGAGTTCAATGGTGTTATAGAGAAGCTGGTTGAGGAGATTAAGGAGCTAGGGCAAACTACGGATCACCAGGAAAGGGTAAGAGAGTTTGGAGACCTCTTGTTCACTCTGGCTAACGTTGCCCGGTGGTTAGATGTAGAACTAGAGGATGCTCTGCGCTTAGCCAACGAGAGATTCTATCGTCGCTTTGATTATATGGAGGAGGCTTGCCGTCGAAGAGGCATCTCTTTAGATAAGCTATCTCTAGAGGAGCAAGATAAGCTATGGGAGGAGGCGAAGCAAGCGCTTCACCCTGATTACAAGGGATTGTAGGGGCTGTCCAAAAACCTCTGTAGGGGAGCCCCTTGTGGGCTCCCGCAAATTGGGAGGGGACAACCTCCCCTACAACACAAGGGGGAACTTTTTTAGACAGCCTGAGGGTGGACAAAACTGAAGGTCTGTCCCTACAAAATAATGACAGAATATCGGGGTGAGAGGATTTGAACCTCCTCCAGCCAGAGTCCTAGAGTTAGGAGTAGAGAGGTGCCAAAATGGGTAAGTTCTGTAAGTTTGATGAAACCCCAAGCTGGCCCTGCCGATGGAAGGGTAATCCCACATCAGAAGACTGCATTAACTGCCAACTCTTTGTCATCAAAAACACGCTTTACAGGCTTCTTAAGCGGTTTGAGGAGGCCACTGTCATCATTCCCAAAAAAGAAGAATAACACCCTATAGCAGTTACACAAGAGTCCTATTCATTACCCCCCCAACTCAGAGCCCAGCGAGATATTCGCGTGGAAGCGTGGCAAATCTCTTCTGTAATTCAGCAAAGCCATCAGATTTCAAAACTTGATTGTAGTCATTAGGCATGAAGAGGTTTGGGTATTGCTCTGGGTGCAATGCAACATCTTTAAAAGCTGCAGCCCAGCCCAGTTTCTCTTCGTCTGAAAGGCTGCTCCAAGTCTTGTCTATTAGGTCATGACCACTGTTTGATTGGCACACCTCTTTGTCTCTTGGTTTATTACCAAGCTCTTCAAGTTTCTTAATCCATTCTTTATCACCGTAGTGGCGCACCCTTCGGTGGGAGCGACCTAAATACTGTGACGGACAGTCTTTCGCTCTGTGTAACCAACCGTACTCATAACCAAAAGCGATGATGTCAATTAACTTGTGTATTTCATTTGATGGCATCGCTTGCCTCTCATAGCCTGCTTCGTTTATTCCTGTTGAAAGAAGCCGGCTAAGAAACTATAATAAATGAAGTTTTGAGGGCAGCTTCTATTAGAATCTGCGACAAATCGGGGTAAGAGGATTCGAATCTCCGACCTCAGCGTCCCGTTAAGGGGGATTTGACTACTAGAATAATTGCCTGATAGCTATCTTAAATGAGTTCCTTATCTGGCTCCTCTTTGTATGCTGATTCCTCAAAGTTGCTATAAAGCCTGTAGAAGGAAACACAGTGTGCATACATATCATAGATAGACTTCATAGACCACAAGTCAATGACATGCTTCAGTTTTTCATCAAACTTTAGTATATCTAAAGTGCGCCTATGGTCTTCTGGCGCAACAATGACCAAGATAACCTTCCTGAAATTGAAGTCTCTCGCATGTCTCAGCCTATCAAGAGCATCTCCTAAAATCCCACCGTGATGAATTTCTATCGCAATTTGAGGATTTTTGTTTTGTAACCAAGCCACATCAATCTTATAGGGGCTATCAGACCTTGTTTTATAGCCTTGAACTGAGTCATAGCCCATACGCAGACCAACCACATGAACCATTTCAGCTAGACGGTCATGAAGGGATGAGGCACTCAGTTCAGGTATAGAACGAATTGTTTGAATAATGTCTTCCGCGGCCCCTATCTTTGCTGCTGGTTGCTTTCCAACCCTGGTCTTCAATTCCTGTCGTTCAAAAGCTGCTTTGATGGTTTCAAAATCTGCATAGGGGATTTTAACAACTCCACCTCTGAAAAAGACAGACCAATGAGGTTTGTCGGTGATAAAATCCAGCTTGTCAATCAAAGACCTAACATCTACTGCACTGTCAAAATTGAGATTGACACTTATCTTGATTCGATGTGGGTAAAGACCACCTTCCCAAACCTCTTCTGTGTCATAGTAGTAAGCAGAGGTCAACTTGCCGATACCAGAGAAAACGGACTCTCCCTTTACGTAGGCTATAACGGGGTCATCAGGCTGTGCTTCTCTCAAGCGGCCTGGAGCTTTCTCTAATCCAAAACTCCCTATCTTTGCACACTCGATCCAGCTTTGTCTATCGGCTATGAATATCCAAGCATTATTGCTCACTTGAACTCCTTT
>CAYWDP010000081.1:3250-8592 GCA_964457045.1 uncultured Dehalococcoidia bacterium | reverse complement strand
TTCTCAAAAGCTTCGATTCTGATAGCTACACTGCCACCGTTCAGGTGGCTGGCAGCCTCTCCTCATGGCTGGAGGTCCCTGTCTCGCGGGCTATCCCCTCGGCAGAGATGATTTCTGGTCGAGCCTGTGCCCTCCTCTTCTTTGACCCCTCTAACCCCAGGGACGCGGTAATAGTGGCGGTGTGGACGCCTTGACTTGCCCTGCCTTGAACTGATAGAATAAGGCTGCTAAATTAAGAGACTTTGGCTCTCCGACCTATTGCGTCTAAACCTTGATAAGTCGAGGCAAGACGGGTAGGCGATAGGGTATTGCGGGAAACGGCAATGCCTCTCGTGCTTGGAAAGGAGGGAACAAGTGAGGTAGAGTATCTTTTGGAAGAGCGCTTGGCTTTGCCGAGTGCTTTTTCTTTTGCCTTTGCTTTTGGCATCCTCTTTATACCAGAGTGTTCAGTGCATCTAGAAATGAGCATAGCAAAATGAAAAGCAACATCTTTCGACGGTCTCTTATACTAACCGCAGCAATGCTACTGGGCGTGCTTGTCATATTCTCGGGGTGTGCCTCGGAGGGGTGGTCACCTCTAGCAGCACAGCAGCGATTGAGAGTGGCCACCACCACCAGCCTCTACGACACCGGGCTGTGGGGGTATCTGGAGGAGAAATTCGAAAAGGAGTACAAGGTGGAGCTGGATGTCCTTTATGCTGGAACAGGGAAGGCTCTGGAGTGGGGGAGGAGAGGGGATGTGGATGTCATCACCGTCCACGACAAGTCCCGCGAGGAGCAGTTCGTAGCTGAAGGATATGGCGTGGAGCGGCACCCCTTTGCCTACAACTATTTTGTCATCATTGGACCCCAGAGCGATCCGGCAGAAATCGAGAATATGGATCCAGTTGAGGCCTTCAGGAAGCTGATGGAGGAGGGTCAAACCAATGGGGATGTCAAGTTTGTTTCCCGGGGGGATAACTCGGGGACCCATAGCAAGGAAAAGAGTATCTGGCAGGCTGCTGGTTACGACTATGAAGACGTTAGAGCATCTGGAGCTTGGTACATAGAAGCGGGGAGCGGGATGGGACCTATCTTGGTTATGGCCAATGAAAAGTCAGCCTACACCCTGAGTGATATGGGCACCTACCTTGCCTTTAAGGGTGAGTTGAGCTTGGTGCCGCTGGTGGGCAAGGGAGGCATTCTACTGAATGTGTACTCAGCTATAGCTGTGAACCCGGAGAAGAATAAGGGTGTCAAGATCGAGATGGCCAACAACCTGATCGACTTCCTTCTGTCAGAGGAGATACAGGAGTTGATCGGTGATTATGGAGTTGAGGAGTATGGGCGACAACTCTTCATACCCTGCGCCGGTCAGGAACTGTGAAGAAGATATGAGCCAGCCTTTCCCGGCTCGATAGAGGAGGTGCCGCTTGAGTGAGATAGCTGATGCCTTTGTCACCGCCTTGAAGCTCATTTTTACCGGAGACCCCGAGGTCCTCAGCATAACGGCCAGAACCATGGCTATCTCTGGCAGTTCTATCTTGATCGGAGCGCTGATATTTATTCCTCTGGGGAGCCTGATCTACTTTCATGACTTTCGTGGCAAGAGAATATTGGTTAACCTAATACAGACCCTCTTTACTCTGCCGACAGTCTTTGTTGGGCTGCTGGTATTCATCACCTTCTCCAGGGCCGGGCCGCTGGGTGGGTGGGGGATATTATTGACCCCCACGGCTATGATAATAGGGCAGGCGATATTGATCGCGCCAATCATAACCGGATTGACTATTTCAGCTTTGAGTGGGGTGAGTCCAGAAATCAGAGAAACCGCTGTTTCCTTGGGGGCTACCAGGTTTCAGACCATTGGGATGATCTTGCGCGAAGCCAGGTATGCTGTGGTGGCTGCCCTTTTGCTCGGCTTTGGAAGGGCTTTTTCTGAGGTGGGTTGTGCTATCATGGTAGGCGGTAACATAGCGGGGTACACCAGGGTGCTCACCACTGCCATGGCGCTAGAGGCGCAAAAGGGGAATATCGAACTGGCGATGGCGTTAGGGATCATCCTTATAGCGCTGGCGCTTATCGTCAGCGTTCTGGCGAATAGATTGCAGCAGAGGTGGGTAAGGTGATAGTGGTCAGATCGTTGGGCAAGAGGTACGGCGACAAGGAGATATTGAAGGGCATCAGTTTTGATGTCCAGAGGGGTGAAGTCTTTGCTGTGATAGGACCAACTGGTGCCGGGAAGACAACCCTGCTGCGGATAATAGACCTGCTGGAAAGGCCCACCTCGGGCGCCGTATATATCGATGGTCTAGACACTAGCGCTTCTGAGAAGGTGAGGCTGGATATTCGCCGAAGGATTGGGGTGGTCTTCCAAAAACCGATTGTATTCAACGCCAGTGTTTATGATAACGTTGCCTATGGCTTGAAAATCAGGGGGGAAGAAAAAGCAAGCTTACATCAGAAGGTGAAGAGTGCCCTGGAGATGGTCGACCTATCTGGTTATGAGGATAGGAGAGCGCGAACATTATCCGGCGGGGAAGTGCAAAGGGTAGCCCTGGCAAGGGCGATAGTGATTGAACCCGAGATCCTACTACTGGATGAACCTTCAGCAAACCTCGACCCTGTTTCTACAGCGCATGTAGAGGAAGTAATATCACGCATTATTCGAGAGCTAAACACCACCGTAGTCATGGCTACCCACGATATGTCCCAAGGGCAGCGCCTGGCTGATAGGATAGGGGTGCTCATGGATGGTCAAATCCTTCAAGCTGGCGAGCCAAGGGAAGTGTTTAACTATCCCACGAGCAGGAAGATCGCAGAGTTCGTCGCTATGGAGAATATTATTGAAGGGGTCATATCATCGAGCAGGGAAGGGGTAGTGAGCATAGAGGTGGGTGGTAAGGTAATAGAAGGCATCTCCAGCTTTGATCCTGGAGAGGAGGTGTGCGCCTGCATTAGAGCGGAGGACATAACCTTAGCCTTGTCAAGAACACCCTCCAGCGCCAGGAATGCCTTCCTTGGGCAGATAACCCGGGTTGTATCAATTGGTCCGCTTGTCCGTGTTGAGGTGGATTGTGGTTTTCCCTTGGTGGCTCTGGTGACCAAAAAATCAGCCGAGGAGTTAGATTTGCAGAGCGGCAAAGATGTCTACGCCTCCTTCAAGGCTACGGGGGTTCACATCATTAAGTCGAAAGGTGGTTGAAACCGAGTAACTTCCTCAGGTTGGAAAGCGGCCTATGAGGTGAAAAGGGAGGAGGATGGAAATCCACCCAACTCGACCTCAGAAGAGGTCTCCCACAGGAGCTTGCCTGTGGGGAAGCCTTTCTAGGCTTGATAAGAAAGCAATGCATTCCTGTAGTGCAGACCTTTAGGTCTGCTCTGGCGGGTCTAAAGACTCGCACTACATTGGGTGTAAATGTAATGGTAAGGTTGCTAAATTTATTCCCCAACCCCTATAATAGTAAAGTTTCTCAAGAAATGACACTAGTTTTTTGAGGGAGGTTCAGGCGATTGAAACCTATTCAGCTTTATGACACCACCCTTCGAGATGGGGCGCAGCAGGAGGGCATCTCCTTTTCCGTAGAGGATAAGCTGAAGATTGCCCGCAAGCTGGATGAGCTGGGTATCCACTTCATTGAGGGGGGGTGGCCTGGCTCTAACCCAAAGGATGTAGAGTTCTTTCATAAAGCCCAAGACCTTCGCCTTTCTCAAGCTAGGCTTTGTGCCTTTGGCAGCACCAGGCGACCGCACATTGCTGCAGACCGCGACCCTAATCTTGGCGCCTTGGTTGATGCTAAAACGCCGGTGGTGACCCTGGTGGGCAAGAGCTGGGACCTACAGGTAACCCGCATCTTGGAGACCACTCTGGAGGAGAACCTTCTCATGATCGGGGACTCTATAGACCTTCTCCGGTCTAAGGGACTGGTGGTCTTCTTTGATGCGGAGCATTTCTTCGATGGCTACAAGGCAAATCCTGACTACGCTCTGCAGACTATTAAGGCAGCTGATGAAGCTGGGGCTGAGTGCATCATTCTCTGTGATACCAATGGTGGCTCCTTGCCACATGAAGTAGCCACTACAGTTGAGGCAGCGCATAAAGCAGTCGCTGCTCCTTTAGGTATCCATGCCCACAACGATGGCGATCTGGCGGTAGCTAACAGCCTTGTGGCTATTCAAGCCGGCGTGGTTCAGGTTCAGGGGACCATTAATGGCTATGGGGAGCGCTGTGGCAATGCCAACCTTTGCTCTATTATCCCCGCCCTGAAGCTAAAGATGGGCATGCCTTGTCTTGATGATGAGCAGCTAGCTAAGCTGACCGAGGTCTCTCGCTACGTCAGCGAGCTAGCCAATTTGCCCCCTGTTACCCGCCAGCCCTATGTGGGGAGTAGCGCCTTCGCCCACAAGGCAGGACTTCACGTCTCCGGGCTAGCTAAATGGGAGGAAAGCTACCAGCATATTGATCCTGAGTTAGTAGGCAATCGGAGCGGGGTGCTGGTATCCGAGCTCTCCGGGGTGAGCAGCATTGTCTATAAAGCCAAAGAGCGAGGGCTTGACCTTCCCCGCGGTGAGGAGGCGCGGCGTATCCTGGAGCAGGTCAAGTTAATGGAGAGCCGAGGCTTCCAGTATGAAGGGGCAGAGGCTTCCTTTGAGCTGCTGGTACGCCATGCCCAGCCTGATTACCGCCCCCCCTTTGAGCTGGTCGATTTTATGGTGGTGGTAGAGAGGCGGCGGCGTCCCCCGATTTATCGGGGTGGTGAGGAAATATTGGCTGAAGCTACGGTTAAGGTAAAGGTAGGGGACCAGGTAATTCATACCGCTTCGGAGGGGAATGGACCGGTGGATGCCCTGGATAAGGCTCTGCGCAAAGCCCTAGTTGAGTTTTATCCCAGCCTGGCTCAGGTGAAGCTGGTGGACTATAAGGTTCGCATCCTTGACGAGAGCGCTGGCACAGAGGCACAGGTAAGGGTGCTCATTGAGTCCAGTGACGGGGAACAGGAGTGGAGGACGGTGGGCAGCTCCACCAATATTATTGAAGCTAGCTGGCTCGCCCTAGCCGATAGCCTGGAGTATTGGCTGTTAAGAAAAGATTTCTCTCTCTAAATAGGATAATTAGAGAGGTTGCAATCCTGCCTCATTACGATCCCGATTCATCAGGTGAAAATCTGAGCCCCCCTCTTCATTCCAGGTCAGGGTAACAGCTAAACAATCTCGAGTTCCTGTTGCAATTACCTACTTTGCGCAAAACAATCATACGTCGTGACAGGAGTCACGACACTACAGCATCGTAGCGTTGCCTCTCCTGAGGCGACACATAATACCAATCGCTGCAACCTTTATTATATAATGCTGGTTCTCCCTTC
>CAYWDP010000081.1:1556-3150 GCA_964457045.1 uncultured Dehalococcoidia bacterium | reverse complement strand
CCCTTCAAGGGAGAGGGAACAATCTGCCCTCCCATTTCTACGACAGAAGTTATAACGTTTGGCATAAAATCATGGAGTGTGGGAGCATTTTAGTGAAAAGTGGGTGATTGCGAGTGAACTCCTGTATTGACTGGAGTGGTAAAATAGATATTGAGGAGGTAAATGCCGGTTGTTATCTCCATTGTAGGTAGGTCTAGTTCCGGTAAGACCACGCTACTGGAAAAGTTAATTGGTGGGCTGAAGCGGCGGGGGTACAGTCTAGCTACCATAAAACATAGTGTGCCTGACTTTGATCTAGACCAACCGGGTAAAGATAGCTGGCGGCTTACCGAAGCTGGCAGCGGTGCTGTAGTGCTTAGTTCACCACAGAAAATCGCTTTTATTAAACCCATGGGCCGCGAAGCTACTTTAGAAGAGCTGCTTTACCTCGTGGGTGGAGATTTTGCCCTTGTCTTAACCGAAGGGTTCAGGGGTAGTAACACGCCTAAGATTGAGGTGCATCGAAAAGAATTGGGAGGATTGCTTTGTTCCCCAGAGGAGCTCATCGCTCTAGTTACTGATGAACCTCTGGATATCGCTGTCCCCCAGTTCTCCCCAGGTGAGGTCGAAGCATTGGTTGACCTTGTGGAGAAGAGGTTTCTTGCTCTGCGTGAGCTTGAAGAGACCCTCCTTATTATCAATGATACCCCGATACCCCTCAATCCTTTTGTCAGGAGTGTCATTCATAAGACCTTACTGGGAATGGTCTCAGCTTTGCGGGGTGCTGAGGAGGTAAGAAGCCTTCGGATTTCCTTGCGAAGAGGACAGGTTTGATTTTTGAGGCTGCTGATTTTGTTTTTGAGCCGCCACCCCGTGTTAGATGGGCAAGACGGATTCTTATTAAGCCATGTGCCGGTTACCTCTTGCCTTACCCTATAACCACCAGTAGGGAAATCTTGGCGACAGTGATTTCTGGTATCAGAAAGGTGAGCGAGGCTGACATTATTCTTCTTGAGGGGAGTCCGTACCAGGAGTCAATGAAGTCTATTTATCGTGCTCTGGGTTATGACTTCCCTAGGATACTGGCGCTGGATGTGAAAGATTGCGTCCTCGTGGAAGTAGAGAACCCTTTGACCCGTCCCTTCGCCCTATCTACCTTCTGGCTGCCTAATGTGCTCCTGTACTGTGACTACCTAATAACCATAACCCCTTTCAAGGTCTTCGCTAAACAAGGCAGTTTCAGCATCAAGAACCTGCTTAGCTTGCTCCCGGTAAGTAAGTATCAAGGAGAGGAAGGGTTTGGCTGGGGAGCTTTGTATAGCTTAGGGATAGATAGGGTTATTGCCGACCTTTATTTCACCTTGCCCTTTGACTTAGGGATTATCGATGCTCGGAAGAAGTTCATTGGCACCACTGAACCTGCTGAGGGGGAAGCTGAGGATTATGGTAAAATCTTTGTTGGCGAACCTTACGAGGTAGATTGTGAGGCCTCTCGGTCGATAAAGTTAGTGACCGAATACCTGCAATGGATTGAAATAGCCAAAACACAATTAGCAGGTATAGAGGGTGACTAAAGCAACCCCGAAATTCCCTTCTCCAAAATAAACCTTGTAGG
>CAYWDP010000081.1:0-1456 GCA_964457045.1 uncultured Dehalococcoidia bacterium | reverse complement strand
CATAGACCTTTTCGCTGGGGGTGCTATATAATTGTAAAGGAGGAATTTCTGTTTTGAGTGTGACATAAAGGGAGGGTGCTATGATGGAGTTTCGCCATGATTGGCTGAGCAGTGTCCGTAGCATGCAAAGGGAGATGGAGCGATTGCTGGACTACTTCGGCAGCTCTAAACCACCTGCAGTGCACTTCGCCCGATTGTGGGAGCCAGCTATCGACGTCTATGAGACAGAAGCGGAGGTGGTAGTACTGGTGGAGCTGGCGGGAGTGAAGCAGAATGAGATCGAGGTGGTTGTTGATGGCAAAACCCTGGTTATCAGGGGAGAAAGGAAGGAAGCTACTCTACGGAGCAAAAGAACCTATTACCAGATGGAAATTCAAAGGGGTCCCTTCGAAAGGGGCATCCTTTTGCCCAGCACGGTCGACCCTGATAAAACTAAGGCTTCTTATGAAGATGGACTACTTGAGATTGTCCTCCCTAAGCTTCAACAGGAGCAAAACCTTCGGGTGAAGATAAAGACTTTGGGTAAAGCTTGATGCCCTTTAATTAAGTGGAGGCAAGCTATGGTAGTTAAGAATGAACAAGAAAGTAGACGAGAGATAAAGGTGCCCATACCTGAGGAGGTGCCCATCCTCCCGGCTGGGGAGAATATCCTCTTCCCTTTCATTATTGTTCCTCTGGCAACTCAGGAGCAAAAGGTTGTCCAACTGATTGACGCCGCCATAGCGGAGAACAAGATTATCGGTATCTTTGCCCAGCGTGCAGAGCAACCTCCTCCTGATAATCTCCACTCCATAGGTTCAGCGGCTCTCATTGCTCGCATGTTTAAGCTGCCTGACGGCTCTATCCGTGCCTTCCTCCAGGGTCTGGCTAGGATCCGTTTGAAGGAAATAACCCAGACCGAGCCTTACCTCAAAGCCAGGGTAGAGGTAATTGAGGAGAAGGTAGAGAAGACCACTGAGCTTGAAGCTCTAACCCGAAATCTACTGACCCTATTCCAGAGGGTGGTTGAAATTGCCCCTAATTTGCCTGCTGAGCTAGGTATCGCTGCTATGAATATGCCTGAGCCGGGCGGTCTGGCTGACTTTGTGGCTGCCCATATCAACCTCAAGCGTGAGGAAGGGCAGGAGATCCTGGAGACTCTGGATGTTACCGAGCGTATCAAAAAGCTGACTGGTTATATCAACCGTGAGCTGGAGATATTAGAGCTGGGGAGCAAGATTCAGTCTCAGATTAAAGGCGAAATGGACAAGGCTCAGCGAGAGTTCTTTCTCAGAGAACAGCTAAAAGCCATTCAGAAGGAGCTGGGTGAGGTTGATGAGCGCACTATGGAGATTAATGAACTTAAGGGGAAGATTGAAGAGTCTAAGCTCCCTCCTGAAGCTCAAAAGGAGGCGGAGCGGGAGCTAGACCGTCTGGCCAAGATGCCTCCTGCCGCGGCTGAATATACTGTGGCTCG
>CAYWDP010000080.1:0-8624 GCA_964457045.1 uncultured Dehalococcoidia bacterium | reverse complement strand
GTGGCAAGCCTCCAACAACATAGCTATGCCTGTCTAGAGCCAAATGATACGCTCGAATATCCACACATTGCACCGAGCATGGGGAAAGTTATGCCCTTGCTGCTTTGACGGGTTTTTCAAAGCTAGAAAATGCGTTCTCCAAAGCTGGGCGTCTCAGACCGAGGATCAAAAAAGGCACCCAACAAAGGGCACCCTTATTCTCTTAGCTTTAGTTGCTATTATACTTTTTGGGTTACGGAGTATCTTTAAACTGCTAGCCAGGTTTTCCCAGGGCTAGATTGACCTCACGCATCAATTCATCAGGAGTAAAAGGTTTAGCCAAGCAGCCAACAGCTCCCATACTGCGTGCTTTGTCTTCATCACTCGGGTTAGCTGCGCCAGTCATGATAATCACCGCGGTTTTTTGAAGCTTCTCATCAGCCTTGAGGCCGGTGAGGACCTCCCAGCCTGATAACCTTGGAATCTTCAGGTCAAGGAGGACTAAATCGGGGCATTCAAGCCTTGCCAGCTCTAAGGCTTCCTCGCCATTGGAGGCAACGAGCACCTGGTATCCCCTGGCAGCTAGGCTAGCTCTCAATAGTTTTTGGATGTTGGGCTCGTCATCGACGAGCAGGATCTTAGGCAACTATATCCTCCATTTTACTTACTGGTAGAGTGATTATAAAGTATCGCTCTCGGCAATCATGTTCCTCTTGCCCTAGCCTCTCATCAACTTATCGCTTACGTCAATTATATCAAAAAAGACTAGTATTGTCACTAGTCACTTATAAGCACATAACACAAAGAGCACCACCAGTAATTGGGAAGGCTCTCGGTAAGGAAAGGGAACATCCTTAAGGCAATGCGGGGGTTGATCTTCCTTTCAAACGCTAAAAAGGGGCTTCCTGCAACAGAAGCTCCTTTTCTTACAGAGCAAAGAATCCTGTCAGGCGAGCTACTTGCCGTTGCCCGAAGTGCGCCGATGGTTAACAAAACTGACCCAAAAGTGCTACATGAAATAACCGAAAAGTACTAGACGCACGCCGCTATCTATGGGACAGTACACTTAAGTCATTTCAACACGTCTCAGGAGGCTCGAAGACATGCCGACAGTAATCAACAGTCAAACTTATTACAGAACTTTGGAAGCCTGTCAAAGGGCTGGCATAAGCAAAGCTACTCTCTTCCGCTGGCTTAGGGAGGGTATCCTTGAGGACGTGACGCATAAGGACAGAAGAGGGTGGAGACTATTTACCGAGGACGACATAAAGAGAATCAAAACCGAGGCTGACAAGGTCAGCCACTTCGAATCGGCTTTTCGAAGGTGAGAAATGAAGGATATTGATAAGACAAAGGAGCAACTCATGAGTGAATTGACGGAAATGCGCCAACGGATTATTGAATTGGGGACATCAGAAACCGAGCGCAAGAAAGCAGAGGAGGCGCTGCGAGAGAGTGAGAGGCGCTACCGTCTACTGGCCGAGAACGTGACAGATGTCATCACCAGTGTGGATATGAACCTGCAGCCTACCTATATGAGTCCTTCTATCACGCGTCTGCTGGGTTACAGCGTGGAGGAAGCCATGACCCGTACGCTGGAAGCGTCCTTGACACCTGCTTCCGTCGAGGCAGCTGCGCAAGCCTTTGCAGCAGAGACGGCTCTGGAGCATGAAGTGCATGACAAGCAAAAGGATCGGTTCAGGCGGCGGGTGCGGGAGCTGGAGTTCTATCGCAAGGATGGCTCGACAGTCTGGGCCGAGGTCATGGTGTCTTTCCTGCGCAACTCAGAGGGCCAGCCTGTTGAGATTGTGAGTGTACTGCGGGATATCACCAAGCGTAAACAAGTGGAGGAAGAGTTGAAGAAAACCCTCACGGAGTTGGAGCGTTCCAACAAGGAGCTGGAGCAATTCGCCTATGTGGCTTCTCACGATCTTCAAGAGCCTTTACGCATGGTTGCCAGCTATGTTCAGCTATTAGCTCGGCGATATGAAGGCAAACTTGATGCCGATGCTGATGATTTCATCGCCTATGCTGTGGGCGGCGCCAGTCGCATGCAGAAAATGATCAACGATTTATTGACGTATTCCCAGGTGGGCACACGCGGTAAACCCTTCCAGCCAACCGACTGCCAGGCTGTCCTCGACCAGGTCCTCGCCAATCTGAAGGTGGCTATCGAAGAGAGCAGCGCCGTGATTACCCACGATCCCCTGCCGATGGTGATAGCCGACGAATCGCAAATGGCTCAGCTGTTTCAGAACCTGATAGACAATGCCATCAAGTTCCACGATGAGGCGTCACCACGGGTTCATATCTCAGCCAAGCAAAAAGAAAAGGATTGGGTCTTCTCAGTGCGTGACAATGGCATCGGCATTGACCCGCAGTACTACCAGCGCATCTTTATGCTCTTTCAGTCTCTGCACAACCGAGAGGAGTATCCCGGCACCGGCATGGGACTGGCTATATGCAAGAGAATTGTGGAACGCCACGGTGGCAGGATATGGGTGAAGTCTGAGCTCGGGAAGGGCTCAACCTTCTACTTCACAATTCCCAAACGCGGAGGTGAAAAACATGAATATTGAAGAGATGGGTAAGCCCATTGAGATTTTGTTGGTGGAGGACAACCCCGGCGATGTGCGCCTCACCCAAGAAGTCTTCAAGGAGAGCAAGATACGCAACAGACTGCACGTAGTTAAAGATGGTGTGGAGGCGATGGCCTTCCTTCGTCGTCAGGGTAAGGGCACTGATGGAGTGCGACCAGACCTCATCCTGCTCGACCTGAACCTTCCCAAAAAGGACGGTCGTGAGGTGCTGGCGGAGATCAAGGCTGATGATGACCTGAAACGCATTCCGGTGGTAGTCCTCACCATCTCAAAGGCTGAGGAGGACATCTTAAGGTCTTACAACCTGCATGCTAACTGCTACCTTAACAAGCCCATTGAGTTTGAGCAGTTCATCAAGTTGGTGAAGTACATAGAGGAGTTCTGGCTGACCATCGTGAAATTGCCGCCAAGGTGAAGGAAATGGAGGATGAACCCATCAAAGTCCTGTTGGTGGAGGACAGTCCCGGAGATGCCCGATTGATACGGGAGATGCTGAAGGAAGCCGCCGCTGCCCAGTTTGAGCTGGTGCATGTAGTGTCCCTTGATGAGGCGTTGAAACTCCTCGGTGAAGCGTCGTTTGACGTGTTGCTCCTGGACCTCACGCTGCCGGATAGTCAGGGGCTGGATACGTTCTTCAGGGTTCACACTCAAGTGCCAGATGTGCCCACTGTGGTGCTGACCGGTCTCGCCGATGAGGTGGTCGGTGTTGAGGCGGTCAAGGGAGGCTCCCAGGATTATCTGGTCAAGGGGCAGGTGGACAGCCACCTGCTGGCTCGTGCCCTGCGCTACGCCATAGAGCGCAAGGAATCGGAGAAGCGGCTACAGGAGAGCAAGCGCAAATATAAAGCGTTGTTCGACAGCACGATTGACGGTGTGTTTGTTATTGATGCTGAAACGATGAAAATAGTGCTGGCTAATCAGGCTGCTGCCAAAATGTATGGATTTGATCCTCTAGTGGATGTGGTCGAGGTGGATCCCCTTGACTTCGTTCCCCCGGAAGATAGAGAGCGAGTTATCAAGATTATTACCGAAGATTTGCTTGAGAACGACGTGCGTCAGATCAGGGAAATTCGGACGATTAGCAAAGATGGTAGAGAAATATGGATAGAGGCTTTTGGTATAAGAACCGAATATAGGGGAAGATTAGCCGGTCTGGTTTCCATCAGGGACATCACCGAGCGCAAGAGGGCAGAGGAGGCTTTACGAGAGAGTGAGAGGCGCTACCGTCTAGTGGCGGAGAAAGTGACCGATGTCATCTGGACCATGGATATGGACCTGCGGATTACCTATGTTAGTCCCTCCGTCACCCGTCTATCAGGCTTCAGCATTGAGGAAGCAGTGGGCCTGACGGTGGAGGAATTCTTGACTCCCGCTTCCCTTGAGGTTGCTAGGAGAACTTTCGAGGAGGAGTTGCCCATAAAGAGGATGGAGCAAAGGGACCTCTTCAGGTCGCGGACGCTGGAGCTGGAGATGACCTGCAAGGATGGCTCCACAGTCTGGACCGAGAACACCATGTCTTTCCTGCGTGACCCAGATGGTCGACCCATTGGCATTGTCGGGGTCACCCGCGACATCACTGAGCGCAGGCATGCAGAGGAGACGCTGCGGCAGAGTGAAGAGAGGTTCAGGAATATCTATGCGGAATCACCTATTGGCATCGAACTCTATGATTCAGATGGTAGTTTGGTGGATATAAACAAGTCCTGCTTAGACATGTTTGGCCTCTCCGATATTGTGGAGGCAAAAATACCCCGGATCTTGGGTCACCCCTTCCTGCCTTATGAAGTCAAAGAGAAACTCAGCCAGGGCAAGGCGGTAAGATGGGAGGGCTCTTTTGATTTTGACAGGGCTAGAAAGATCAATTTGTACAAAGGATCAAAATCAGGGGTTATTTATATTGATGTATTGATTACGCCATTAGGTCAGAAAGAGAACGGAGCCTTAAGCGGTTATTTAGTTCAGGTTCAAGACATCACCGAGCGCAAGCGGGCAGAGGAGGCTTTACGAGAGAGTGAGAGGCTCTACCGTCTGCTGGCCGAGAATGTGACCGATGTCATCTACGTCATGGGTATGGACCTGCGGCCTAACTACATGAGTCCCTCCATCACCCGTCTGCTGGGTTACAGCGTTGAAGAAGCCATGTCCCGCTCAATGGAAGAATCATTGACTCCAGCCTCCCTCCAAGTGGCCAGGAAGGCTTTTGCCAGAGCACTGGAAACAAAAGAGATGGGACGAGAGGGCTCTTACCCTGAGGGAACACTCGACCTGGAAATGAAGTGCAAGGATGGCTCCACTGTCTGGACAGAGAGCACAGTGTCTTTCCTGCGGGACCCGGATGGCAGACCCATCGGACTGCTGGGTATTATCCGCGACATCACCGAGCGCAAGCGGGCGGAGATGGAGAGAAAGGAACTGGAGCAGAGGGCTCAGATTATGAGCCGCCTGGCTTCCGTCGGTGAGATGGCATCAGGCATTGCCCACGAGATAAATAATCCCCTGACCAGCGTTATCGGTTTTGCCCAGTTGCTAATACAAAAGGATCTCCCTGAGGACATCAGGGAAGAGGTAAGGATCATTGCTGATGGTGCCCAGCGGGTAGCCAGTATTATAAAGAGACTGCTCACCTTTGCCCGCCAGTACAAACCAGAGCGAGGGTATGTCAATATTAACGACATTATAGCCACCACCCTCGACCTGCGAGCCTATGAAATGGAGACCGGTAACATCAAGGTTATTACCCACCTTGACCCTGACTTACCCGGCACTATAGCTGATGGTGGTCAACTCCAACAGGTGTTCCTTAATATCATCATGAATGCTGAAACGGAGATGAAACTAGCCCACGGTAAGGGTAATCTCTTCATTAAAACAGAGGCGATAGATAACACCATCCGCATATCTTTCAAAGATGACGGTCCGGGCATAGCCAGGGAAAACCTGGAGCGGATATTTGACCCCTTCTTTACCACCAGAGAGGTGGGAGAAGGAACGGGACTCGGCTTGAGCGTCTGCCACGGAATAATGACTGAACACAACGGCAGAATATATGCCGAAAGCAAGTCAGGCAAGGGGGCTACCTTTATTGTGGAATTACCCATAGTCACTAAGCCTGAACAATTGAAGCTGGCTGAGCCAGCGGCTGATAAGTCTAAGAGGGTAGACGGAGCTAGCATACTGGTAGTGGATGATGAGCCGGCAATCCTACAATTCCTGACCCAGGTGCTAACTGAGGAAGGACACCGGGTAGAAACTGTAGACAACGCCGCCGATGCCTTAGATAGGCTTAAGAGTGAGAGGTATGATCTCATCCTGCTGGATATCAAGCTGCCCGAGGTGAGTGGTATCGAGTTATATAAGCGTACTCAAAAGATAGCTAAGTCTTTAGCCAGAAGAGTGGTCTTTATCACTGGTGATGTTATAGGGGCAGATACCAAAAATTTCCTTGCTAGGACCAAAGCCCTTTATATTACCAAACCCTTTGATACTGAGCAGTTAAAGAAGGACATAAACGATATACTGACCCGCAGTGTAGCAGAGGTTTCACGGTCTGAGATATTCCTGGAACCTTTGACCTCGCCCAAGATTGAGTCGTAACAACTGCCACAGCCCTCCATCACCCATCTGTCCACATTGTGCCATCTCTAACAAAAAGGCTGGGTGTTCATCAAAGACACCCAGATTGCGGGAGACCACCAGGGTCTCCCCTACAATCGTCTTTAAACCCCTGTAGGGGAGGGGCTTGTCCCCTCCCGATCGCTTGAGACCCCCCGATTCATCGGGGGGAGTCTCACCCGTGCTAGCCGCCAATCGTGGGCTTCAGCCCGCAAGTGAGTAGGCGGCATGAATGCCACCGTTGGCCGCTTCGCTATGTGAGAGACCCCGCCCTGAAGGACAGGGTCTCCTTCGTTGCCTCAGGAAAGGCGACGCTGTGGCCTAGTGACTACTGTCACTACGGCTGGTTGTTTTGCCCAAAGTGAGTAATGGCAGCCCCAAAAGGCCTTGACAAGCTACAAACAGGGTTTGTACCATATAGCCATACAGAACATGTCTCACCTATATTGCCATCCATCTTTTGATACTCAAGTATGACAGTTGACTAATATGGCACGCCAGGAGCGTGCGCTTGTTATCTTGGTGATAGAAGCTATGGCTTCACCACCATTTCTCAAGAATAAAGGCCTCTCCTTTAAGAGATGAGTCAGACAAAAAGGATACTGAAAGGAATCGCTTCGGGCGAGGAATACCAAGCCCTTGCCGCTGCAATTGAGCGAGTTGACTACAAGGCTATGTTTGCTTCCTATATGCGCATCTCCCAACTCCTTAGTGAGGGGAAAGGGAAGATAGAAAAGAGTCTTGAAAACCTGCCCCTTCAGAACAAGGATGAACGCCGGGGCAAGTTTCTGCGCGACTTCGAACTGGCCACCGAAAGGATACTGCCTCTATGGCATCAACTAAACACAGAGCTTATGAAGAGGAAGGTAATGGAGGGTGAGGTATTCAGCTTTGGGAAAAAGGGAGACCCTTTAGTCAAGGGGCCCGAGGGAACGATTGTTGTTTTACCCGGTTCGAAGCTGGAGAAAGGGGAAAGGATAAGATTCAGAGTGGTACAGGAAACAGAAAAACTCAGCTTCGGCAGGGTCCTTGATCTCACCCCCCAGTCTTTCTACTTCCTCATCACTCAGGAGGCTCGGGAAGAGATAAGGAACTCTCTTGCCTTGATCGCAGATCGTCTGCAGATTTCTCAACAGCCCTTGAACGAAGGTTCCCTTTCCGAACTAGGAGAGCTTTTGCAGAAGCTGGAAGACATTAAGAAGCTCTCCTCCACGCTTCAGGCTGAAGAAAGGGAAAGAGCTACTGCACAAGTCACCAAATACAGAGAGAGGCTGCTGCACGGTGCAAGTATAAGGCTAATGTCTGATTTCATCTCCCAGCAGGAGGAAAGGGAAATCGAAAATTTCTACCAGGATAACCACGAGGAAAAGACCAAAGCCTTGTTAGCCCTGGGCCTCTTCCGCCGCCATAACTATGAGGCAGTCAGAGAGAGTCTTTTCCTTGGGGACAAACCTGAAGGATATACAGAAGTCTTGAGTGAGATGAAGAATAAAGTTGATTCCATGGATTCAGCTATAGAATTCTTGAAATTCAAGTCAGCCATAGACGAAGTTTACCCTAAGGCAAAAGGATACTTTGAAAAAATGGATCGCCTCTTCGAGAACCTTACTCAAAGAGCAAAGGGGGTTGCTAACGTTCTATCAAACAAAGAAGTAGTTGACCCTGAAGAGATCTACCTGACCATCAAAAATGCCTTCCCGGAAGAGGTTCTTTTCCTCGAGCTGCGAAAAGCCTTCCGCAGCTCGAAGGAATTCCTTTCTTTAAGAGGCGCTTTCACCGAACTAAACCGCTGGCTAAGAAACCAGGAAACCCTCTCCAGTGAGGCTGCCTTTAGACCCTACCTGCACCGCAAAGTCCTTCAGGCCTTCGGTGACCAAATGCCAAAGGCGGATGAGAAGACTGGCGTAGTTCCTTCCCAAAAAGACAGGCTAAAATAGAATCGTCAGGCCTTGCCTTGAGACCAGTGGCTCAGTCGTCCAACTTCGACTACCCCCCGAGCATTCTCTTGTTGAGTTGCCGCCCTTCCCATAGGCGGGTGCTCCACCACCCGCCCTCTTTTGGGAGGGGACAAGCCCTCCGATAGTGCTTTTGCCTATCGGAGCTTTAGGCGTGTCTATCATTCTGAGATCGCCTCTCGTCATTCTTCGGTCGTTTAATAATACCATCCGTCATTCTGACCCCGATTTATCGGGGGAAGAAACTCCTTATAGACCCTTCCCCTTCACGGAGCCTGCCCTGACGAAGGAAGGGTTCAGGGTCAGAGTGACAATTACTGCCAATAAACACTCTCTCCCTTTAGAGGTTGTTTATTAATTGTTGTAGGGGACGAACTCCGTGTCGTCCCTTTACAATAGGGTGGACAGAGACGTCCACCCCTACGAAATGTTCGTTGGTAAATAATCTCCCCTTTACCCTCTTGACATTTAGTGCTTT
>CAYWDP010000079.1:0-8638 GCA_964457045.1 uncultured Dehalococcoidia bacterium | reverse complement strand
CAAAGGTGAACTCGTCTCTATCCTTTTCAGGAGCAGGCGCTAAGCCGAAATCGAGTTCCTCTTCTGTTACGTCCTGATACCAAGCAGTGGTAGCTACATAATCACTGGGGGTGGTTATGAAAACAAAATAACCCTCCAGAGGAAGACGATAGTTACCAGCCTCGTCGGTGAGGGTTACTGCTATCCCGTTGGAGACAAGGATATTAGCCAAACCAGGCTCGTCTGCATCCCTGATCTCATTGGCGTTGCGATCTTCAAACACTATGCCCTCAGCTGCAGGCGCTTCTACAGTTACACTTCCGCTAAGCCCGTCAATCTCAATGCTGTAAGTGCCCTCAGCATCTAGCACTAAGGTAAAACTCACTGTCTCTGTCTTTCCACCCTCTACTGGAATATCTTTTGTTTCCGCTTCCGCTCCATCAATCTTCAGAATCAGCGTTTTAGTGCCTGCAGCCTCGCCAACATTCTCGACATCTACAGTGACCGTAATAGCCTGGCCAATTTTGACCTCGGTTGGAGAAATGGCGAGGTTGCTCAGTTCAAATTCCGCTGGTGTAGCCCCTTTCTCTCCACAAGTGCAGGCATATCCACAGGCTAAGCCTGCTACAACAATTGTCATGACACACAAAATCAACCCTGCTCTTTTGGTCATTTGCTAGCCCCCATTCTCGACTTGCACTATACGCAAGCAAAAATATTTGTGCTGCAAAAAGGTGGGATTAGTCCTTTCTTGCCCTTGTGCCACTTTCACAATAAATAGATGGTAGCACCTATGCTACTGTAGTTCCACTTAGCCCCTGCACGAAATGGACGTCTGTGCAATGCTTGGAAGCTTTCAAAAACAAGGGACTTTATCTTGAAAGGTGTCAACCACTGCTAACAATAAAGATAGGCGCACCCAAAGATAACTGCCAGGATTTAGGGGCTTCTCGTTTTATTGCTATCTCGGGGCTGCTCAATCAATTCCACCAGGCACAAAAGATAATGAAGCAACTGGATTTAAGGAAAGCGAGCATATTGTCTATGCTGAAGCAAAGTTTATTCCAAGTAATCCTTTAATTTCCTACTGCGGGTGGGATGACGTAACTTACGCAGTGCCTTAGCTTCAATTTGTCTGATTCGCTCCCGGGTTACTTTAAACTCCTTGCCTACTTCCTCCAGGGTGCGGTGTCTTCCATCCTCAAGCCCAAACCTCAGGGTAAGCACCTTCTGCTCCCGGGGAGTGAGCGTCCCTAGCACACTATCTATCTGATCCTTAAGCAATTCATGAGAAGCAATATCAACAGGAGACATGATCTTACCATCCTCGATAAAGTCCCCCAGGTGAGTATCTTCCTCCTCCCCGATAGGGGTTTCTAAAGAGACTGGGTGCCGAGATATTTTGATGATTTCTTCTACTCCTTCTGGTGTCATTTCCATGTGTTCGCCGATTTCCTCAATGGTTGGCTCCCGTCCATATTCTTGAGTTAAACGACGAGTTACCCTATGGAGTCTAGTAATAATCTCTACCATATGCACCGGGATACGGATAGTCCTTGCCTGATCTGCTATAGCCCGTGTGATCCCCTGGCGGATCCACCAAGTAGCCATAGTGCTCAATTTATAGCCTCTGCGGTAATCAAATTTCTCCACTGCACGAAGGAGACCTATATTCCCCTCCTGGATCACGTCGAGGAATGCCATTCCTCGGTTTACATACTTCTTGGCTACACTAACTACAAGCCTCAGATTGGCTTCGACGAGATGCTGCTCTGCTCTCTTTCCTTCTTGCTTAATGCTCCCTAGGTGCCTTTGAAATCGTCCCTCAAAAGGCTTGAGGCTATTGAGAAAGTCGGGGTCATGAAGCAGAACACCCAGCTCGATTGGCAATCTGCCGTCAACAATATCGGGAAGTTCGGGAGGTAAGAGGGAACTGGCAAGGGAAAGGTCTTTCAAAGATTGCTCCACTTGGCTCCGGCTTTTATCCATTCTCTGGGATACAGCTTCAATCAATTGCTCGCTTAGTTGTCTATCTAAAGCAGCTCGCAACTTAGGATTTGAGATCCTCTTGTCCAGACCTTTATTCGGAACCAAAGCGAGTTGCTCCTCTACAGACTGGAGAAGGGGAAAGGCTTGTCCCAGTCGCTCCTGTAGAGCAGTAACCACATCCGCAGCAGAAGGTGGTCTCATTAACTTGCAGGAACACTCCTTCTCTAGCGCATTGATATAATCCTTTTCCTCTTTGCTCCTAGCCAAAGCCATCTCCTCCTCTGAGGTAAGGAGATGAACTCTGCCAATTTGGCGCAAGTACATGCGCACCGGGTCGTCGGCTACCTCTAGTTCCTCAAACTCTGACTTGGCTTCTGCCTCTGGCAGAGGTTCGACTTCCACAGTCTTCTCTTCCTCTAAGGGCTCTATCTCATGCCACATTGGCGCTAGCTTCACCTCTTCACCTTCCCTGGCTAAACCAGCATGAATATCTTCTTAGCCAATTCATTCCTCGCTGAACGGCTTACAGCTTCGACAAAACGAGAATTCCTCTCTATTACCACCCTCTTTTGGACCTCGGCTGAAAAGCTCTCCCTGATCCATCCATCTGCCGCACTCCTGGCAAAACATATATCGTCCCAGCAGCACTTGGCACACCACCATGCTGTTTCCGCTCGGGTCTCTCCCTTCTCCGTAGACTCTGTACAGCCCACCACTCTTCTTAACCATTTTGACCCCTCGCCATTGAAGCGAATCCTTTACCCAAGAATACTCTCATCCCTCAGGCGTTCCGCAGCTTGGATCCTTACCGGTTTGGACCTTGTCCAGAAGAAACCACGTTCGTATTTCTCGAAATTGACTCCAAGCATGAACTCAACCTTGCTGATGCTATAGCACAGCGCCCACATCAGCCCACAGAAGGGGTGACGGATAATGCTAGACATGATGGTTCGCCACAGGCCGGGAACGCTCATCTCCTTCTCTATCAGGTCTCTGCCGAAGTACTGACGTGACTTGTTGGTGTAGAAGAGGTACCGGCTCCACTGATGACTGAAGTCTGTAATTGATTCAGGCGGTCCGTAATAGAAGATAGCATCCTCAGCCCATAGGAACCTGCGACGCTGTTGAATACAGGAGTAGAAGATAAACTGATCATCAGCGAGCGAGTGTGGCAAGGAAAGTTGTTCATAGAACTCTCTTGATAAAGCCATCACGCGTCCGTCTACGCTCCACCATGAGATATCTTTTTGCCTTCTGATCCTGTCTACCAGGATCCAGTCAAAATATGCTGCCTGCTTTGCTGGATTGGGGGTAAAGCCAGGGCAGACACGGACAAGACCACCCTGGACTAGCGCAGTCCTGCCATCACGAAAATGCTCTACCAGCTTCGATATACTGTGTTCACTCGCCAACCTCACGTCAGCGTCAATAAAGACAACCACATCCGCACTGGTGGCTGAGAAGGCCAGATTTATTGAATCTTGCTTGCCTTTCCTTTCTTGCTTTCTGAGCAGCCTCACCCTTTGGTCTCTGGTGGCAAACTGCTGCACGATATCATCTGTTTGGTCTGTCGATGCATCCGATATCACACATATATGCTGCATCGCAAACCAGTTATCCTGGCTTGCCAAGACCATGTCATTCAACAAGCCTTCAATACAACTTCCCTCATTGAACGCGGGGACGATGATATCAACCCTGGCTGCCGCCTGCCTGGGTTCGCCCTTAATCGTGTCCTTAGGGACAACTCTCTTGGTCCTCGGTGTGCCTCTATTTGCCACGTGTACTTCCTTTTTGCGGTTTCCCCCTTTGCCAGTGAGCCCCGTTCAGAGAGTGCTAATGCCATGATCCTGCGCCAATAAGTGCGGTGGACTCGTGTGGCTCCCCAGCGTTACAGGTGGGATGTTTTACCGAGGTCACTCGTCATGACTGGCAGGGGGAACTCTCTGTCACACTAGCTCAGCTATCGATAAGACCGGTTCGCTTAAGTTGCACCAAATGCCACCTCTCCGCTTTGCGTTACAACCTTCATTGTTTGCCTGCAACCAGGGCAAAGGATATCCTCCGTGTAGTTCGCCTATGAAGAATCAACAGGGAGGGATTTCCCATATCTCAGGCAAATTAAATCTCTCTTTGGTTGCTCTTCATGGGCAAGTCTATGCTCTTCAAACTCCTTCACCGTGTCAAAGCTCAATCCATAGGAAAAGCACTCAAAGGGCACCCGGTTCTCCTCTCGACACTTTGTAACTTCCCTCTCCAAATCCGCCTGGCTGAGCTTACGGTGCTCCGAGTCTTTGCGATGTTAGGAGCATGCGGGCGAACGAAGTGAACTGCGAAGTCAGTCGGCTGGTACTGAAGTTGGGTGATGTTGACACCCACTATATGATGCCGTGTTCAACCACATACGCTCTACCCTTCTGGGTCAGGCTGAATACTGGTCCGTTAATCGTAGAATTGATTGTCTCTAGCAATCCCGCGCTTCGCAGCCTATCCAGATAGTGCTCAATTTTTGCCACTGGTATTCTGAGCAATAACCCCAGACTGGCAATGTTGTAGCCATGACCTGCCTGCCCGGCAGCGTACTCTAGAATTCTGGTCTCATATTCATCCAAATCGGCTGATTTACCCATGGGTTTGAATACCGTATCCTCGACTTCGATTGGTCATAAAGGCAATAACGGGCCAGGATCTTTTATCGCGTTTCGCAGGAAGCCCTCTTGCCTCTTGCCGAGCTCCTCTCTCCAGTTAGGTTTCTTGTTATCATACACGATATGTTGAAGAGAATGCAAATCGAAAGGAATTGTAGTGCCAAGCGACACTTTCCCTCTTATGCAGACCGTTTTGTCTGTCTACGTTGCCTACGATGTTTATCTCGCTTATGCTGCCTGGCACGACGTTTTTGTTGTTCATGCCGGGCTCTGCGCCTATTATCGGCCATAGCCACCAATTAGCCTCCCCTTGTCACCGGCAAGCTATTCCCCCGCCAATCACACTGAGACGCTCATATACACACTGATACCTAGCACATAGCTCATAAGCGGTACGTCCCGGGAAACCAGGGTCAGAACGCGCCTTACCTTCAAGAACCTCTTTGATCACGTCACTTCTCCAATACTGATGGATACGTTCTTGTTTGCCTTCTCGTCGCTCCTATTCTGCTTCCTCTTATCAGGACACCGATATAACATATGAGGCTGGGTTCTACAGGCTCCCGACAACCCTGCGGAAATGGAATCCATAGATTGCCAGGGTTATGAATAGAGGAAGAGACCGAGGGCTTCTGAACAAGGTTGAGAAAAGAAGATTCCAGTAGTATCTTCTCCCCTTTTCCTTAACACCCAAAAACCACATCGATTTGACGAAGGCCATGAGGTGATAACTACGAAGCTGGGACAATTTCATTCGACGTGGTTCGTATTCCTCTAGCAATGTCCGAATCCGCTCATAATAGCGTTTGGGTGAATAGATTGTCTGGATCACTCTCCTATAGCCATTGATGAGCGTTTCGCGGTTCATCTTGGGAATGAAGTTTATTGAGCAGTCCATATTATCGCCAGAGAAATCTTTCAGCAGACGGTTCTCTTTTTTCAGACGACGGTAGAGTCTCGTACCACGGGGCGCATTTAGCAAACCCACCATGGCCGTAACGATTCCGCTCCTTTGGATGAAACTGATCTGGCTTTCAAAAATCGAAGGTGGGTCATTATCGAAGCCTAGGATAAACCCTCCTTGTACCTGCAAACCATGTTTATGCATCCTTTTAATATCAGCAGCAAGGTTGCGTCCCCTGTTCTGACGTTTGCCACATTCCACCAGACTGTCGTCATTCGGCGTTTCAATGCCAACGAATACGCTATCAAAGCCGGCTTCGACCATTAATCTCATAAGCTCTTCATCATCAGCCAAATTAATGGAAGCCTCTGTATATAGTGAAAAGGGGTATTTTCTCTCTTTCATCCAGGTGATTACTGCAGGCAGGACCTCTGCCTTTAGTTTTCTCTTGTTCCCTATAAAATTGTCATCCACAACAAAAACTAGGCCTCGCCAGCCGAGATTGTACAAGGCACTCAGTTCTTGCAGCACCTGGCCTCCATCTTTTGTCCTGGGCACACGCCCATTGAAGACGACGATATCGCAAAATTCGCAATCAAAAGGACAGCCCCGAGAGTACTGAAGGCTCAAGGACGAGTATCTCCTTATGTCAACAAGCTCCCAGCATGGTATGGGAGTCCTGGTTACATCTGGGCGTTCATTAGAGGTGTAAACATGCTTAGCACACCCCTCCTCCAAATCTGCCAACAAGAGCGGAAGTGTAACTTCGGCTTCGCCGAGCACAAGGTGGTCTATCACATCAAAATCCTCATGTCCCATTGTGAAAAGGGGGCCGCCGGCAACGATCCCAACATTGAGCCTCTTACACCTCTTGATAATATCGTTCACTGAATTCCTCTGTATATCCATGGCGCTGATAAACACATAATCAGCCCACTTAAGGTTCTCTTCCCTGAGGAGTGTTACGTTCATATCTACAAGCTTCTTCTCCCACTCCTCCGGAAGCATGGCCGCTACAGTTAACAAGCCCAGAGGGGGCAGAGAGGCTTTCTTGGAGATGAATCTCAAAGCATGCTTAAAACTCCAGAAGGTGTCTGGGTACTGAGGGCAAACAAGAAGTATTTTCAACTTGCGCGCCTTAACCTGAATTCGACGTTCACTTAAGTACTGACCTAGAGTGGGATTTCGTATTTCAACTCGCGACCAGGCAAGTCTTATCCCTATCCGTCTTGGCGGCAATGATACGCCCACTGCACCTGGCTGTCAAGCCTGCTACAAGGCGATACTATAGAGCAGGTCTTGAGGAAGGACTAGGGTATGGGGAGCACCACCAGTCTTCGTTGACGTCTGCAGCTACTCTGCTTGTCCTACACAATTGCACAATCTGGACGAATGTGTTGCTTAACATTGCGGGCCCAGATCAACCCTCTTTTCGAATGACAAATAGGGCGTTCTCGTCCAACCACTTGACCCGGCTGACGTTTTTGTAGTGGTGCTCGACGTTCCGCCGGAATCCTGCTATTGCCTTCTCCAGTTCTTCCGCTGAATACAGCCAAAAAGTAGAATAATGGTGGGCCCTGGCCCGTTCCACAAGCTGCTCCAGGGTGGAGACTCGCTCGTATTCAAAGTATTCAATCGATTGAAGCCGCAGACCCGGAATCCTTTCCACCGTTTGCACGAAAGTGTTGAAAGTGTAGAGACGGGTCTCTTGGCGGCGGAATTCGGGGAAATGCCGCCCCCAGATGTTCCTCTCGTTTTGCTCTTGCAGCCTGGTGTAGATGAAGAGATAACTGCCGCTTTTCAGGATTCTGGCACTCTCCTGCAAGAAGCCCAGCAGGTTGAAATGGTGAACAGCGTTGAAGGAGAATGCACAATCGAGAGTACCACTTGGGAAGGGTAAAATCTCTGCCCTCGAATTCATTGCTATGAAATTGCTGATGCCGTGTACTTTCAAATATGTATCGAGTGCTTTCAGCATGTTGTTGTTGGCATCAACACATGCCAGGCGCACTTTGTCACCTAAATACTTGCAGAGAAGCAGGTCGTACCTTCCGTCCCCACAACCTATGTCGGCAGCTTCAACGTGGAGTAGCTCTCTGAGCTCTTTGGCAACAAAGGCTATGGGCTCTGCATCAGTTGTTCGCAGTTCGCGGTATCTATTGGCAATCCTGGAAAAGTGGTGGTGGATAGCCTTTGGCGCTACCTTGCTCATCTTTGCCCTATTTGTGACTTGTGAATACATGTGGATGCCCACTCGGCAGTTGAGGCACAGTCTGTAAGGGAAGAGAACTCTGCCCCTCAATTATCCCGGTCTCTAGCGACGGTTCACTAGTCGGGGTGTCTAAACACTAGGTCTATACCGATATGCTGATTTTATCATTCCTTCAACAAAGATACCAAAATCAGTGATTCCGCAACTATTCTAGGTCGGCGATTTACCCCTTGGCATTCAGTGCTTCGCAAATCTTAATTAGGTACCACCTCTTGTCTGGACAAGACGAATTTGAGGAATGCGAATTATTAGCGCCCTTGACACACTTTGCCGATTGCACATGATTGACAATCGTGTAACATCAGGCTTTTAGCACACCAACAAGCCTCCGCCCCAACCGCTCAAGCCGCCTTTCAACATCTCTATCCTTCGATACCTGCTCTGGAGTTTTTGCCAAAGCAGTAACATGGCCGACCCATCGCATACCACAGACAGAGGAGTAGGTCCTCAAGTTCTCGACTGCCTTTCCAATGCCTTCTTCTGCAACAGCTATGCCGACAATCGGCTTCAGGTCAAGCCTCGGCCAGATAGGACAGGTCCGGTCCATGAAGTTCTTGAGCAAGCCCGACAGCATTTCAAAGTAGACTGGCGTGCCAAAAGCCAGAGCATCGGCTTCCACCAGCTTAGGGTAAATCTGCTGCATGTCATCCTGAATCGTGCAGATCCCTTTTCGCTGCTTGCCTCCTACCTCGCAGCTTAAGCACCCGTCGCACCCTTTGATGTCTTTCTTCCTGAGCAAGATCAGTTCAGTGTCTGCCCCGGCCTTGGCAACCCCTTCCAGTAGCTTTCTGAGCATCCACTCCGTGTTGCCCTTTCTGGGAGAGCCGCAAATGCCAACCACTTTCA
>CAYWDP010000078.1:0-8920 GCA_964457045.1 uncultured Dehalococcoidia bacterium | reverse complement strand
GTTGATCCACCAAATTTCGTGGAAAATGCAGAACAACTCTTCTAGAAACAGTCATCGCTATCTTCTCTCCTTAACATCTTTCGGTTTAGCTTCTACCTGACATAATCTGTGGCGGCATTCGCCCACCTAAACAGCAACCACTTCCTTGACCTCAGGCACTTCTTTCTCCAACTCCTCCTCAAGTAGTTCAACAGCCATTTCTTTGGACACTCCAGGGGCACAACCAGATACAGATATCTCTACTCTTACTACACCATCGCTGACATCCACTAATGAGACGCTGGTGCCTCCTAAACCAGGTCTTATCTTAGACAGAACGGCTTCCACTTTTTCCCGCATACCCGCCTCCTCTTTTTCTTGCTTTTACGGCCCAGTTACTTGCTTAGACAGCGATCACCTCCTTGATTTCAGGCACCTCCTCTTTAAGCACCCGCTCGATCCCATGCCGTAGGGTCACGGTTGCCATGGGGCAGCCACCACACGCACCAGTGAGTCTAAGCGTTACCACACCTTCGCTAACGTCTATCAGCTCAACATCACCACCATCCGCCAGTAAAACAGGCCTTATTTGGTCTAGAGCTGCTTCTACCTTCTCACGCATGTTCCGCCTCCTATTTGTTTTATTCAGCTTGCTCTATTGGGCGTTCTTCTATGTTCTTAAATGTTATTCCTGCCTCCACCCCAGGCAGCGGTGCTACCATCTCAGTTAGCTGAAATTCCCCCCTCCTTATCCACTCTTTAAGAGTTTGGGCAATTTCCACCGCCTTTGGATAGCTAGAGAGGGAGGCTGTAGGAATCTCTTTCCCTTGAACCATTATCTTCTCGCTCTTGAGTTGGGCATAGCTAACTTCTCCCAAGATGTCACCCTTCCTCTGTGGGTAAGCCTCGGCATAGTCCACAACCGGGGCGAAGATTTCTTCATCCTTTACTACTGTGTAACGGAGGATTTCCTTAGAAAGTATCGGTATAGGAACCCCAATCCCCACCATTAGGCTGCATCCATAACCAAGGAGGCTTACCCCCCGCAGCCACTCTGGCTTCATCTGCTTTAGGTCGCCAATCACAGTCAGTGTCCCCGCGCCGCGTCTTGGCACTCCATTATCCCCGCGAAGGACATTGGGATTGTGCTGAGTACCGTGCCAGGCTACATACCCCACTCCTCCCCCTAGAAAAATCTTCGTCCCTATGCCAATAGTCTTGTAGTAGGGGTCATTGAGCAAGGGGGAAAGCTGCCCTGCTGAGGAGTAGTTAGCGTTACCCAAATTTGGTTTAAGCACCCCCATATAGGTATAAATCGTCTTATCGGAAAGATTCACTGCTACATTGTAGTTCTGATAAGCGTTCCTGATATTGAACAGCACTACCTCGTTGAGGTCCTTTATATTGATCAAGGTTTCCAATCTCTTCCTCGGGTAGCAATCTGTCCCATAGGTAGTAGCTGCAAACCTTATATCCCTCCCCGCTACCAATTCCTCGATTACATGCCCACCACCATAGTTGAATTCACCAGGGTAGATTTTATTCCTGGGGTCATTATCAGGGATGGCAGTGGCACCAATAAAGATGTCCACTGCGGCGAAACCCGCATAGGCAGGAACATCGTTAAGATAAACATTCCCTCCCCCAAATTTTATTCGTGGTCTGGAATGACCGAGATTGAAATAGGCACCGGAGGAGCACATTGGACCAAAGGTGCCAGTGGTCACCACGTCTATTTCTTGAGCAGTCTTTTCCATCCCTTTCTTATTGACGATGCCAATCACTTCCTCAGCAGTGACCACCACAGCTTGGCCCTTTCTAATCTTTTCATTGATTTCTGCAATCGTTTTCGCCATCTATGTGCCTCCCTTCTGATGCTTGCCTTCTTCCTTTGACTCACTTGAAGTGGCTGCAACCCTGAGCAAGGCTTCTAGCTCTCTCAAACGCTCCTCCAATTTACTTTGCCTTTCCAAGACCTGCTTAATTATCTCCTCAATAGGGTCAGGCAATTTACCATGTTCCAAGTCAACAATCAGTGGTCTTTCCTCCTCTACTGCCCGCCCAAGCACTCCCACTACAGTAGTCCCAGGTGGCACGGATTTGACCACTACAGAATTAGCACCGATCCTTGCTCCCTCCCCCACTGTTATAGGACCAAGCAATATGGCTGCAGCACCGATGACTACATTCTTCTCAATCGTCGGGTGACGCTTTCTTTTTTCCAGACTCGTTCCACCTAAAACTACCCCTTGATACATTAGCACATCATCCCCAATTTCTGCCGTTTCCCCAATAACTACGCCCATCCCATGATCAAGGAAGAACCTCCGGCCAATCTTGGCACCGGGATGAATTTCCACTCCGGTAAGGAAGCGATTGATGTGGGAAATAAAACGACTAAGGAGGTGAAGCTTACGTTGCCACAAAAAATGGGCCAGGCGGTGAAGCCAGAGAGCATGCAAGCCAGGATAACAGGATATGACCTCCAATAAGCTTCTGGCTGCTGGGTCTCTGGCGAAAACCGTGCTGATATCTTCTTTCAGCAATTTAAACATTCTCCTCATCCTTTGGCTAAAATATCCTGAGCTAATTCTGCTGCCCTCTTCCCTGACAGGAGCATACCGCCAAAGATAGCCCCCATCCTGGGGGAGCCAAAAACAGCGTTAGCCGCCATACCAGCAACTATTAAACCAGGGTAGACCTCTCTGGTGTTCTCCACTATCTCTTTCTCACCCTTCTCAGTCCACATTGGTCCTTCCCCCACTACCCCTCCGGTGGCTGTCCTTAAATTTGCCCCCATCTTCCTCACTACAATATGGCAGACTTCGCTGTCATGTCCGGTGGCATCTATCACCAGCTTCGACCTTATAGCTAAGGGGTCTACATGAAGTTTTGACCAGGAGACTGCGCTCCAATTTAGCACCAATCCACTTATCCTACTCCCCTCTCGAATCACCACATCTTCAACACTAATTAAATTGAACACCCTCGCCCCTGCCTTTATTGTCTTAGAGCATAGAGTGGAGATAGTCTCCAGAGCGTCAGCGATATAGTAGCCCTTTTCATATTCCTTCGTTCTCACCCCAAAATCATCCAATATCTTCTTCCCCTCCTCTTGAAGCACAATGCGATTAAACATCATTCCCCCACCAGGCATGCCACCGCCAAGGCGAAGTTGCCTCTCAAATACTGCTATTTTGTTCCCCCTTTTAGCTAGATAGTAAGCGGCTACTAGACCTGATGGTCCTGCCCCAGCTACAGCAACGTCCACCTCCATCGCCTCCTGAAACTCCTTCAGAAAACTCTCTGTTATTGCTCTGGATATGGTTACCTCATCCATTTCTTAAAAATTCCCCCTTATCTTAGCTCTCGACATCTGTTCTAGAAAAGACCGGCAGTTAGGTAGCGCTCGCCAGTATCCGGTAGAATTACCACAATAAGCTTGCCCTCACTCTCTGGCCTTTTGGCCACCTCTAAAGCAGCCCAAGTCGCTGCCCCTGATGATATGCCAGCTAATATCCCTTCCTCCCTAGCTAATCTCCTTGTCATTGCCTTGGCATCCTCATCAGTGACTGGGATAACTTCATCAACTAGATCCATTCGGAGTACTTCAGGCACAAAGCCAGCCCCGATACCCTGAATCTTGTGGTGGCCACACTCGCCACCGGAAAGGACTGGAGAGCCTGCCGGCTCAACAGCAATAGCTTTAAAATCGGGCTTTCTGGGTTTGATCGCCTCAGCTATGCCGGTAATTGTTCCTCCTGTTCCTACGCCAGCAACAACCATATCTACCTTGCCATCAGTATCCGCCCAGATCTCCTCTGCGGTAGTCTCCTGATGGATTTGAGGATTGGCCGGATTTTTGAACTGTTGCGGCATAAAATAATTTGGGTTTTCAGCTACCAATTCCTCTGCCTTTCTTACTGCCCCTGGCATTCCCTCTACTCCTGGGGTTAAGACTAGCTGTGCCCCAAAAGCAGCCAGAAGTTGCCTCCTTTCGATAGACATGGTGTCAGGCATAGTGAGGATGAGTTTATGCCCTTTAGCTGCACAGACAAAGGCTAGGGCAATGCCTGTATTCCCACTGGTAGGCTCGACAATGACTGTATCTTCTTTGATTAATCCTGCCTCTTCGGCAGCCTCAAACATGGAGACGCCAATCCTGTCCTTCACGTTAGATAAAGGGTTATAGAATTCAAGTTTTGCCACTACCTCTGACATTAGCCCTTGGGTTACTCTATTCAATCTAACCAGCGGTGTGTTACCAATCAGCTCGGTGATATTGTCAGCTATTTTTGGCTTCTGCCGTCTTTCTCTTACCTTATAAGTTGCCTTTAGCATTTACCTTGTCCCTTACATGCCGATATATTTTGCATAAAGTCCTCTGGCTAGAGCCTCATCATTAGTATTTCTAATAATAGCTCGTCCATCGAGAAAGAGGTTCATTTCATATCCTTCGACGACGAACCTCAGCATAAATTCGTTGTAGTTAACCTCGCCTACTGACTTAAGACGATCGGCGAGCTCCTCAAAGGAGATTTTTTCCACCTTAGGATTCAGAACCTGGACAGCATTTTGACCACAAAGCAAGATAGTCCTTGTTCCGAACCTTGCCTCCAGAAACTCGTAATTTCCTTGGCAAGCTGGGCAGTCTGCCCGGGGAGAGTCGCCAATTTTAAGGCGAGTGAAGGTCCTGTCCCAAACATCCACAAAGATAAAATCCCGATTAATATTCTCTGCCCCAACAAGTATCTTTATCGCCTCTGCAGACTGCAGTGAGCCAATAACAAAGGGAGCGGAGCTAAGTATCCCTACTGTATCACAGGTAGGCATCCTTTCTGGACTGGGTGGGACAGGAGTAACACACCGGAAGCAAGGGGTTTCACCAGGAATTATGTCTCTCGTCACCCCAAGGGTGGAGACAGCTGCTCCGTAAACCCAAGGAATCTTATACTTTAAGGAGACGTCATTAATCAGATAGCGGGTTTCAAAATTATCCAACCCATCCAGGATTAAATCTGCGCCCCGGACGAACCTCTCGATATTGGTATAGTTCACATCAGCAACTACTCCCTCTACCTCAATAGAGGAGTTTACCTTCTTCAGGTGTCGCTCAGCGGCGATTGCCTTAGGCAGTTGATTTCTCACATCCTCCTCATCGAAAAGGAGTTGACGGTGAAGGTTATGGTACTCGATAAAATCTCGATCGATAACCCTGACTTTGCCAATGCCAGCACGCACTAAAGAAGTAGAGATAATTGACCCTAACGCCCCGCAGCCAATGACTACCACATAGCTACGCCCTAGCTTTTTCTGTCCCTCTTTGCCTATGCCTGCTAAAAGGGTTTGCCTTGAGTATCTGTCAATCACACAATCTTCCTCTCTCGCTAGATCAAAACCCTTGCCTTACCTAAATGTGATACATTACGGCGGGTTTCTCTTTTTCTCTCTGCCGCTCTACCAGGTCTTGTAAGGTGGTGGACTCCAGCACCTGTATCATGGCTCGTTTCATCTCCTCCCAGACATCTCGGGTGACACAGAAGTCTGAGCGGGGGCAGACTTTGGGGTCATCAACGCACTCCACTGGAGCCGTCGAACCCTCCAGAATCTGAATCACTTGACTGAGTTTTATCTCTTCAGGCAGCTTTGCCAGAGTGACCCCCCCACGAGCCCCACGCATACTCCTCACTACGCCAGCCTTTATAAGGGGGGAGATCAAGTGCTCTAGATATTGCACTGAGATGGCTTGCCTCTTGGCGATGTCCTTCAAAAGGACAGGATTTCCATCATAATGGAGGGCTATATCTAGCAGTGCCCTGGCTCCATATTGTCCTCTAGTAGAAAGCTTCATTTTTGTCGACTAAGTTTATCAACATGATAGGCACAAAGAGAACGCTTGTCAATCATCGATCACTTTCTCGGAGAGGTTGACAACCTCAGTACGTTGTGTTAGTATTATAACCATTCTGATTATATTAGTCAACTAAGATGAAACTCTCTACAAAAGGCCGATATGCAGTACGAGCAATGATGGATGTAGCCATGCACCATCATGAAACTCCTGTCCTGCTACGAGATGTTGCCGAAAGACAACAAATCTCCATGTATTACCTGGAGAATATATTCGTTCGTCTCAGAACAGCGGGATTGGTGAAAAGCATACGTGGAGCCCAGGGCGGATTTACCTTAGCTAAGCCGCCTTCTGAAATACAGCTCAGTGAGATTGTCAAGGTGCTTGAAGGACCGATGGCACCTGTGGGATGTGTTGACGATCCTGCAGTTTGCGAACGGGCAAGCTTCTGCGCAGTTCGAGACACATGGGTGGAAATGGGCACCGCCATGAGCAGGGTGCTGGAATCTGTAACCTTACAAGACCTGGTTGAACGGCAAAGGAAAAAGAAAAAACCCGAGGCACCCATATATCACATTTAGAGGAGGCTGGAGGTTTCCTCAAATAGAAGTTGATAACTACACAGGTGTCCTGTTTTTAACGAGAGATCAGCAGATCAAAGGGAGTGAATCAAGATGGCAGAGGTAATCCAAAAGGTAGAGAAGCTTCAGTACAAAACGATACAGATACCAAAGCTTACCAGGGGAATAGCCAAGGATAGTACTGAACTTATTGGAAATACGCCTCTGGTCAGATTAAATCGAATAACCAGAGGTATAGGAGCGGAAGTAGTGGCAAAGCTTGAGTCTTTCAACCCCATAGGGAGTGTGAAAGATAGAATCGGCGTGTCGATGATTGTGGATGCAGAGGAGAAGGGACTTATCAACGAAGATACGGTAATCATCGAACCCACCAGTGGTAATACAGGCATTGCCTTAGCCTTTGTCTGCGCTACCAGGGGTTATAGGCTCATCCTCACCATGCCTGATACTATGTCCATGGAGCGAAGGCATCTTCTGGGCATCTTTGGGGCTGAGCTGGTACTAACCCCAGGAGCAGAGGGAATGCCAGGGGCAGTGAGGAAAGCCGAAGAATTGGCGGCTAATACCCCCAATTCCTTTATACCGCAGCAGTTCAAGAACCCTTCAAATCCGGAGATACATCGGCTGACCACTGCCGAGGAGATTTGGAGAGATACCGATGGGCAGGTGGATATTTTGATCTCCGGCGTGGGAACGGGGGGGACAATTACTGGAGTAGCCGAAGTAATAAAGGCCAGGAAGTCAGAATTTCGTGCCATTGCTGTCGAACCAGCAGACTCCCCGGTTATTTCTGGAGGAAGGCCAGGATCGCACAAGATTCAAGGTATCGGAGCTGGGTTTGTACCTGAAGTCCTGAGGGTGGATTTAATCGATGAGGTTATTAAGGTTACTAATGAAGATGCTGGAGAAATGGCAAGAAGACTAGCTAAGGAAGAAGGCATACTAGCCGGCATATCCTCTGGAGCAGCAACTTGGGCTGCTTTGGAAGTAGCCAAAAGACCAGAGAGCGAGGGTAAGCTTATAGTAGTGGTTTTACCTGATACTGGTGAACGCTATCTAACTACTTGGCTATTCCAGGAAGCCTACCCAGCTATGCCAAGTGTAGGTCTATAAAGTACTCAAAGGATAGGTGGGAAATGAAATTTGAAACATTAACTATACATGGCGGGGGAAAGCCAGACCCTACTACCGGTGCTCTGATAACGCCGATTTACCAGACGTCAACTTTCGTTTTTGAGGATGTGGGTAAAACAAAGGGTTACGATTACTCCCGAACAGCGAATCCAACGAGAAAAGCGCTAGAAAAGACTATGGCTGAACTCGAGGGGGGAAAGGGTGGGTTTGCTTTCGCCACTGGGATGGCTGCTGAAACAACTATTATGTGCCTTTTGGAGAAGGGAAGCCACATTATATCGGGGGATGATGTCTATGGCGGAACTTACCGGCTATTTCAAGCAGTAATGAGAAAATTCGGTTTGGAATTTACCTTCTTGAGAATGAATGACCGGAGAAGGATTGAGGAGGCGATAAGACCTAATACGAAGATGCTATGGATAGAAACACCATCTAACCCACTTCTTAATATCGTTGATATTGAGATGGCTGTTGATATCGCTAAACAGCATAACTTGATGACTGTAGTGGACAACACCTTCGCTACACCCTATTTTCTGAGACCGATTGAATATGGGGTTGATCTTGTGGTGCACTCTACGACCAAGTACTTGAACGGGCACTGTGATGTCGTAGGCGGTGCCGTAGTCACTGCTACAGATGAGCTGGCAGAGAAGGTGCAGTTTCTTTTAAACGCAATGGGGACCTGTGCTTCTCCCTTTGACTGTTGGCTGGTATTGAGGGGAATAAAGACGCTTCCAGTGCGCATGAAACAGCAGGAGTCCAATGCTATTGCTATCGCTCATTACCTGGAAAAACACCCCAAAGTAGATAGGGTCTTCTATCCAGGACTGAAATCACACCCAGGGCATGAAGTTGCCAAGAGACAAATGAAGGGATTTGGAGGGGTGGTGTCCTTTGAGATGAAGGGTGGAATTGAGACTGTCAATTCCTTTCTAAGGAAGGTCAAGGTCTTCTCTTTAGCAGAATCTCTTGGAGGGGTGGACTCCTTGGTGGAGCACCCTGCCACCATGAGCCATGCTTCGATGCCGGAGGACTTTAGGAAAAGGGTGGGGATTACGGGCGATCTAATCAGATTGTCTGTGGGGCTAGAAAATGTTGACGACTTGATCGAGGATTTAGAGCAAGCGCTGAAATCTTAGAGGGGATCGATTGTTAGCGGAGCGACATTGTCAAGGGCAGAAAGTGTCTTGTACATCGAGGGTTAGGTGAAAGTATATCATGTGACTGTAAAAGATATCCTGCGCAGAAGGCGGCGGGCATTATATACGGCGCTGGGCGTGGCTATTGGTATTGCTGCCGTTGTTGCTGTGCTGACGGTTGCCCGTGCTGGTGAAGAGAAAATCTATGGGGAGTTAGACAAGTATGGTCCTAA
>CAYWDP010000077.1:6257-9212 GCA_964457045.1 uncultured Dehalococcoidia bacterium | reverse complement strand
CAGACGAGAGCTGGAGCAGAGATAGACCCTGAAGCGGATATTATTGAGGTAGGCGGACAGGACTCGAAGCTGGTTATCAAGCGAAATGGTGTTGTTGTTGATTACCAAATGAATAAGGCATGTGCTGCTGGAACGGGCAGCTTCATCGATGAGCTGGCTGAGCAACTGGGTATCCACGTCCAAAATGGTGAATTCGCCAACCTAGCATTTAAGGCGCCTCATACCATTGATTTGGGAACAAGATGCGCTGCCTTTATGGGACAGGCAGTGGCTTTAGCCCAGCAGGAGGGTGTGCCTCTAGAGGTGATAACAGCCAGCTTGGCTAACTCAATTGCCGGGAACTATCTCTCTAAGGTGGTGGAAACGAGGAAACTGGGTGAGAAGGTGATACTTACCGGAGCAGTGTTCTATAACGATGCGGTTGTCTCTGCTTTCCAACAGGCACTTCAAGAAAGGACTACCATCGTCCCGGAACACAAGGAGGTCAGCGGTGCCATAGGGGCAGCGCTCCTGGCCAAGGAAGAGATGGGAGGCAAAGGCTCAAGGTTCAAAGGGTTCCAAAAAGTCGTTGACAGCAATTATAAACTTGCCACCTTCACCTGCAAGGTGTGCGATAACAACTGCACCATAAGTCGCTTGGAGATACCCAATGAACCACCCACATTCTACGGCAGCAGGTGCGATCTCTTCGACAGCACCATTAGCCGGGAAAGGACGGAAACTGCTTTCGATGAGCGGGAAAAGCTACTATTTAGAGAATACAGGGAAAGTGAGGGCAAACCTACGGTTGGCATCCCCAGAGCGCTCATAGTATATGATTACGCCCCATTGCTCATCGGCTTTCTTAACGCCTTGGGCACCAAGGTTGTCCTTTCCAGCAAAACCACCAAGCAAATCATGGAGCAGGCTGTTGAGTTGAGCTATACCGACAGTTGTTTCCCTGTCAAGCTGCTCCACGGTCATGCAGCCAGCCTCAAGGAGGTCGACTACCTTCTCTATCCCTGCAGCATCCGATTGGGCTTAAAAGAAGGGGACGAGAATCAGAAGTACTCCTGTCCTCTGGTTCAAGCATCCCCCTTCATCATACGCCAGGTTCTCGATCTGGGACAACGGCTGTTGATACCGATAATTGACCTCAGCCGGGGCAACTCCGACATGATAGATAATTTAACCAATGTCGCCACTCAGATGGGGTTCAGCCAGAGACAAGGAAGGATGGCTGCCATTGCCGGTATCAAAGCCCAACAGGAATTTGAAGCAGCACGAGTGGAACAGGGGAAGAAGCTATTACAGCAGATTCACCAAAATAACCAATTGGGCGTGGTGCTCTTTTCCCGGTCCTATATGTCACAGGATTCAGGGGCAAACCTTGGCATAGCTGAAAAGCTGGCCCAGCTTGGCGTAGTGCCTGTACCGCTCGACTTTCTGCCGCTCAATTCAATAAACGTTAAAGAATACTCAGACCGACCGTATTGGTTCTACGAAAGCAAGCACATAGCTGGTGCAGCCATAACAGCAAAAGATCCCTTGTTATATGGACTAGTGCTGACAAACTTTGGCTGCGGTCCAAACTCTTTCATACTCAATATTGTTGGCGATATTATGGGCGGCAAACCACTGGGTCAGCTGGAGATCGATGAGCATGCGGCTGAGGCTGGCATTGTTACTCGCCTCGAAGCTTTCGTAGATACCATTAAGGGATTCGCCCGCTCGTCCAAATCGTACCACTTTCCGACCCAGGAGAAGGATATCTACCGGGCAGCACCGACGACTGTCAATACAAATAGAGTGCTTCTAATACCAAGGATGTGCTCTCACGCTGAGTTACTCGGTGCAGCAATGGAAGCCTTTGGGGTCAAAGCAGTGGTGCTTCCTGAGCCGGATGAAAGAAATCTCCTTTACAGCAATAAGGTAACCTCAGGCAAGGAATGCCTGCCCTATCGGGTAACCCTTGGCAGCTTTATGAGGTTCTTCTATGAAGGCAACGATGGTCTTGATCCAGAAGATGTCGAGGGGTTCCTGGCTAGTGCCTTTGGTCCCTGCCGCTTCGGGAAATACGCCGTAGAGCAAATCAGGATACTCAGGGAACTTGGCTTTGATTTTCCAATACGAACCACGGTGTCAAACAATGCCTATCGTGATTTGAACCTTGGTCCGAAGTTCGAGCGCCTGGCCTGGAAGGGTATTGTCGCCATGGACTACCTAGAGAGGCTTGTTTGGCGCACCCGTCCTTACGAAAAGTCAGCCGGAGCAACCGACAACCTCTTCGACGAATATGTGGCTAGGCTTGCCGACCGTATTCGCCAAGGAGAAGCCTTCGATGACGTTTTAGGAGAGGCTACCCTTAAGTTCAAAGCATTAATCGACCCCGACAAACCCAGAAGGCCACTAGTAGGGATTAATGGCGAGATCTTTTTGCGCTCTAACAGATTCAGCAACAACGACCTGGTGAAAGAGTGCGAGAGGGCAGGGCTTGAGGTTATTGTTTCGCCGATTGGAGAGTGGATTAAGTACATCACACACCGGAATATTGAGGATGGTATAAGGGATAGGAAGCTGAAAAAGGTTATAGCCGGTTATTTGAGGCAGCTTTGGCAAAAAAATGTTGAACACTCGGTAGCTGCCAATTTCAAGGGACTGATTGCTGACGAAGAGCCTTCAACGAAGGAGATACTATCGTTCTCGAGTCAATATCTCTCCCCAAAATGTGGCAGTGAGGCGGTTGTGAGCATAGGGGCAGGGATTGATTGGATGGAGAGTCCCGAGTTTGCCGGTGTGATATCAGTGATGCCGCATGGCTGCATGCCGGGAGGCATTGTGGCAGCCATGTCTGACAAGTTCAGCGCAATGTACGGGAAGCCCTGGATTAACCTCACCTACGACGGCTTTTTGGAGACCAATAATCTGATAAAGATTAACAATTTTGCCGAAGTCCTCAGGTTCTGCAGTAAGGGA
>CAYWDP010000077.1:3606-6157 GCA_964457045.1 uncultured Dehalococcoidia bacterium | reverse complement strand
GTGACGGAGGTATAGGCGTGGCGCGCCGTGCCCATACGGGACTTGGGGTAAATGATACACAACCCAGACAAATATCACCGTCAATCCATCCGATTAAAGGATTATGATTACACCCAGTCAGGGGCGTATTTTGTAACGATATGCACCCACAAGCGGGAATGTGTTTTGGGAGATGTGGTCAATGGCGAAATGCGGTTAAATGAATTAGGACAGGTAGTCGAAATGGAATGGTTGAAGACAGCCGAAATTCGGGACAATGTGGAATTGGATGAATTCGTCGTCATGCCTAATCATATCCATGGCATTGTCGTTATCACGGAATCACACGTAGGGGCGACCAGCCGGTCGCCCCTACCAACGGGACCTGCTCCTAAATCCCTAGGGGCAATTATTGCCGGTTTTAAGTCCGTCGTAACGAAATGCATCAACGAAATGCGTCATACCCCAGGTATTCCTATTTGGCAACGCAATTATTACGAACATATCATTCGTGATGAAGACGACTTACATCAAATCCAACTATATATCGTAAACAATCCCCTGAGATGGGAGTTGGATAGTGAGAATCCCAAAAACATGAAACGAAGGGGCTTGGTATAATGCCAAACGAGTCTTCAACCAATGACCAGAGGCTATGGAATTACTGAAGACCTTGAAGCTGGGGGATTAGACAGCTTCTCCTGTCAAAAGATAGACATGTTCTGGAAGTGGGCTCATCTCACAGCCCCTTGTAGGTATTCTCCTTACGCCTGGCTACCCTTACTACGGTAATCACTCGGGACTCATCGTCTATGGCATATACTACCCTATACTGCCCCACCCGAATGCGCCACAATCCACTGTCAGCCAATTTCTTGACTCTCGGGGGTCTGGGGTTCTGCTCCAGGGTGGAAATAGCTTTGGCGATAGCTTCATAATCTGGCCCTGAAAGGGCGTCTAACTCCTTCTGGGCTGCTCGCCTTAACCTGACTTCATAGCTCACCCCGGCGCTCCCGTTCCTGCCTGCTTCGCTGATATTGCTGCCAAGTTATAGTGCCTTCTTCATCAGAGAGAGCCTTCAACCCTTCTCGAATATCTTCCTCATCCTCTATTATCTCCAAGGCAGCATCACGGATAAGCTTAGCCATGGAAGTCCGTTGCTCAAAGGCTAGGCGACGAAGCTTTTCGTGCTGCTCCTCAGTCAGAAAAATCGTGGTGCGCTTTAAAGTTGTTCCCATAGACACTCACCTCCGAGTCAAGGGTAGCATATATGCATCGCTATGTCAATATGCTGTACTCGTTCTAAACCAGCGATTGCCGCCCTTTTCATAGGCGGGTGCTCCGCCACCTTCTTCTTTAGCATGGTGTCAGGTGTAGCACCTGACACCCACGAGGACTGCTAGTCCTGTCCACTTACCATCAATACTTCTCTTCAAAATGTGGCAGTGAGGCGATTCTTAACAGAGGAGCCCTCAGCTATAGTTGGAGAATGTGGGCTTGGGTTTTGCCTGAGTCAACGTCGAGTATGCCCACAGTTCCTAGTCCGCGGCGGTAGTTGAGAAACGTAGGACTACCGGGATTTACAAACAGGACACTACTGTGATGCTGCACGATGGTGCAATGTTCGTGGCCGAAAACAACGATGTCGGGAACATCAAGTTCCCTTTGCCCAAGTGAGCTCCTCGCTCGCCATGATGCCACCGGATAGGGGTAGGGCATGTAATGGATGAGCCACAGTGTTTGCCCCTCAAGCTTCAAAATATGTTTCCACTTCACACGCCTGTCTGTTAGCATACCTTCGGAGTCATCGTCACCCTTAGCCGCCAGCACTGGCGCAATACGCTCCAGCTCGTCTAACACAGACGAGGTGTAGATGTCGCCGGCGTGCAGAATAAGGTCAACATCTCGAAAAGCCTCTGCTATCTGAGGAGGCAGTGCTTGCGCCACTTCAGGCATGTGTGTATCCGATATCAGCCCAATGCGCATTGGTGTGTTAGTTAGCCTTGCTTTTTTCCATGGGAGAAAGAGTCCCACTCGTAGAGGGAAGTGCTCAGTAGCCCAGCGATGCTTTTGGCATCACAAATCTTGCCTGAAGCAATAAGATGGGGAATATCAGCCAGAGGTACCCGAACTAGCTCAATACTCTCAGTGTCCTCAGCCTGGAGGGGACTAAAGACAAGCTCAGTAGCCAGGTAAAGATACAAGTATTCCGTACAATAACCTGGGGCAGAATAAAAGCCCCTCAGCTTTTTGAGCTGGTGAGGGAAATAACCCGTCTCCTCCTGCAATTCGCGGCGCACTGCTTGCTCAGCGGTTTCATCAGGATGAATGCCCCCAGCGGGAATCTCCAGAAGTTCCTCACCTACTGCATGGCGAAACTGACGAACTAGAAGAACATTATCCTGGGCATCAAGGGCTACAATGGCGACACAGTCGGCATGTTCCACCACCTCTCGAGTGGTCTCCTTCCCACTCGGCTTGACCACCTTGTCTACCCTCAGCTTTACTGCTCGTCCCTGGTATATTTGCTGGCTGCTCAGTACTCGCTCTCTTCCCAAAATGCCTCCTTAAT
>CAYWDP010000077.1:0-3506 GCA_964457045.1 uncultured Dehalococcoidia bacterium | reverse complement strand
CATCTTTTAACTTCTTCCTTTTAGCCTCTGCTCTAGTGTACTATAAAAGAATGTCGGGGGATGAATTCTTAGAAAGCGAGCTAAATGGGGGCTGCGCTTCACTGTGACCTTATCCCCATCCTGTAGTCCAAATTCTATCTGACCATCAATGCTGAGCATAGCTTGGTGGTCGGTGTGAACCTCCAACTGTATTACGGCTGTCGGTGGCAGCACTAAAGGGTAAGCCATGGTCAGGTGGGCTGAGATGGGCTTGATTAAAATCTCCTCAGCTTGGGGGTAAAGGATAGGACCCCCAGCAGCTAGGGAGTAGCCAGTGCTACCGGTGGCTGTAGAAATGATGACTCCGTCAGCTTTGTAGGTGGTCAAAGGTTCACCATCGATAGTGGTCTTCACGTAAACTACCCTTGATATTGCTCCTCGCCCGACTACCACATCGTTGAGAGCGTAGAAGGACTGAGAGGACTCTTGGCCGAGTTTCTCCTCGTCTTGGGAAGAAAACTCTATCTGTAGCATGGTACGCCGATCAATCCAGCCTTCCCCGCCGAGGAGAGCAGGTAACTTTTCCATGATATCCTGAGCAGAGAGTTCAGTCATAAATCCCAGATGTCCTAAATTCACCCCAACTATAGGTATTTCCCAAGGGGTTACCGCTCGAGCTACCCGCAGAATAGTGCCGTCACCGCCCACACTAAGGGCTAAATCAGTGCCTGGGGCCTGGGCTTTCATCCCTTCCTCGTCCCAGGCAGAGCAAGTCCAGGCGGTAGCCTTTAAAGAGGCTAAAAGCTGAGAGAGCTGCTCAGCTAAAGTCTTAGCAGCAGCAATCTTCGAGTTATAGATAATGCCGACCCTTTTCACCAGTTAATTACTGTTTTCCCTTTTTGAAAAAATCCTCTAAATCTCCTATCATTCGCCTAAGCTCTTCATCACTTATTGTCTCGGTAGCGCCCTCTGGATAGATTGTTGGCTGCTCTACAGTGGGATAAACAAATTCCTTTGCGGCTTCCGCATATAACTCATCGTAGGCTTTCCCCATTTCTGTTTCCGTACGCTTAGCGAAAGCCTCAAGCTCCCCGGTATCAATCTCTATATCCTCCATCTGGACTATTTTTTCCAAAATAGACAAGGAGGATTGAGGATAGTTGCTCCAGGGAAAGGGAAGCCTAGCGATATAATGAGGTACTGGTGACCACAGACTAATGGCCTCAATATTCCTTTCCTTGGCAAGCCATTGCGCTAAAGAATGTATATTGCCAATCCCCTTATACTCTGGATATAGCCTGACACCATAATTTTCCAGAAACTCTTTCAAACCAGGTTGGTTGGTCACTCCAAATACTGGTGGCTTTTCTGAGTGGGTGACCCCCATAGCACCGAACGCCCCTGCCATATAAAGCCTTTTGACCCTGAATTGGCCAGCAACATCGAGAACCAAACCAACGTATTCATAAAGTTTTGCCGTCGGCTGCTCACTCTTAAAAATAATCAAATCGCTCCCGGTTTTCCTCCTACTTCTCCAGTAGTAGAATCCATTCCTCATCAGTTCTAAGGCTTCTATCACCCCGTCCTTGACCGAGATCCAGGGCATCGAGGAGAAGTCGTAAGGCTCAATCCTGCCAAATTCCTCAGCCTCCAATTTATTCTTTAAATAGTCAATCACTCTTAAACCAACGTATCCTGTGTCTGGCCAGGCCATGACCAACCTCGGGTTCTCTAACTCAGGCTCTTTGTACAGTCTAATTGCCTTCTGCATAACTGAGTTCCTACAATATGTTATTTCTCCGAAGTGCCAGGGGATTTCAAGCGCTTGAGGACGGCGTCTTTGTAAACTCGAGCCAGGCTGCGTCCATGTTGAGGCATCTTTTCACGCTTCTTCCGCAGACGCCTTTCCCGCTGCTCCTGCTTTGTTTTTTTGACTGAGTTAATATCCACTTTGGAATCCATTCTAAAAAGGACTGGCTCCATTTTATTCCCTTTTGCCAGAGGATACAACTGACTTATTGGGCACTGAAGGCTTCTCTTGCACCTTATTTGTCGGTATTCTGCTTACCCCTGACGAATAGAAGGGGGTACACTATGTCGCTCACGCAGCATGGAATCCAGACTGCCAGGAATAAGAACAAGAAGATAAGAGGGAGCAAAGGAATCCAATCTGCTATCCCAAAGGCTGTAAAGTAGAATAACGATGCCCAGGTGCTTATCAACACATGCCCAGCGTGCGGCAATTTGGTTGTTGGTCTCCCATAACCGATGGCGATACCAAGAAACGCCAGGGGATTAACCAGCCACCAATGTTTGATAAAACAGAGATGAAGCTCTGTTTCCACATCAAGCAAAGCTCCTCCTGCATAAGGGATGACTATATCGCTGATGGAACATATGCCGACCGAACCGGTGTAACCAACCAAAATCAACAGCCAGACTCTGCCCTTGCTATGTAGCTTATACATCGCTGCTGTTACCAGTGCACTCAAGGCAACATGGATGGGGTGAAGAGTATGGAAGAGAACATCAGAAACCCCGGGGGAAACATTGCTATAAACCAGGATGACCATGATTAGAATCCCAGTTATCGCCCCAGCAACAGTAAAGGGAACATGGCTTGCCAGCTCCTTGCTGATCAGCCTCCACCGTTCCACTCTCTCAATGGCGCGCATCACAATACCCTTATTTACGGCAATTGGAGCAAAGTCCAGAGAACTCAGTCAGGTGATATTCAGGTTGAAAGCCGAATTTCTCAGCCACCTCGTTTTCCCTTACGCACAGCGCCTTATCGGCAAATTCTTGAAGGGCTCCGCAGCCATGACAGATCATATAGCGATGGCAGCCTTCTTCCTCACCCAAAGTGCATTTCACAAATCCACCAAGGGACAATACCTTGTGGACGAGGTTGAGTGCACAAAATAGCTCCAATATGCGATAAATAGTAACATGGTCAAGATACTTGCCTTCCTCTAGAAGGAGCTTCTGTATCTCATAAGGTGATAGGGGCTTCTTTATATGTTCCAGAACCTCGAGTACCCGTTTCCGGGGACGGGTTATCTTATAGCCCTTGTCCCGCAAGACCTCTATAGAATGTTGAAGCATAATGCAATATTATTGCATTTAATTATAGACCAAGGATTTTCAAAGTCAAGCTGCGGATGTAGGCACAAAACTAGCGATTTAAATTCCTAAGCATAGGGCAGGGGCTCCGTCCCCTGCCAGCAGTAGGTGGGTGACAGAGCACTCACCTATGAAAAGAACTTCAATCGCTGATTTCAGATGTAGGGACTCCGATTTATCGGAGTCCGAAGAGCGGACATAATGGGGGTCCCCGCAAAATCCCAGATTTTGTGGGGCAAGAGACCTGAAGGTCTGTCCTTACGAGTATTAATAAACACCCTTGTTTCAGAGATTGTTTAAGAATGTAGCGCGCCTGTCCAAAAAGTCCTACGACTTGCGGAGGAAGGATACTCTGATATGTTTATAGCTTAACCCATATCAGAGACTCCGCCCTTTAGGGCGGA
>CAYWDP010000076.1:0-9988 GCA_964457045.1 uncultured Dehalococcoidia bacterium | reverse complement strand
GCACCCCATGCTGTGCCTTTTATCTTGACTCCAGCGAACTATCACCGTAGAATGGCAGCGCAGAGGAGGGAGATCCATAATGGCTAAATCATTGTTGTTCGTTTGCGGTGCTAACAGGGGTCGCAGCGTAGCTTCAGAACATATTTTTCGTCACATGCTCAAAGAGAGGGATGAGAAGATAGCGTCACAGGTGAAAGTATGGTCAGCGGGACTTATGTGCAAGGAGGACTTAGAGTGGCTGAAGGGCTATGCCGTAACACCTCCTGACCCCATTTTCAGCAGACCAGCATACCAAGGCCTTATCACCCTCCTGCAAAGGCGGGGAATAGATATCTCCGGGCACAGGTCAAGGGAACTGACCAACCAAATGGTAGAAGAGGCCGATCTAATCATCATCTCGGAGGAGCATCCACCCTTTAGGAAAGCAGCGCTCTTGTCATTCTGGCCCCAAGCCGAGGAAAAGGCGTTCATCTTCAGCGAATTCGTCGAAGCCCAAGAAGTGGAGGGTCAGCATCTTGTTACTGAAGACCCCTATGTCCAACCGCATCCTGACCAAGAGTCCTATGACTTCAGCCCTGAGTATTGGCAGTCCTGCGTTGCTGAAATAGAAGGATATCTGGCACAGAAGATGGACAAATTTCTAAGCTACCTACAACTGAGCTGAGATAAGGAGACGAGCAGCATTTAGAGAGCTGATACGGACCCTTAATAATTCTTCTTCCGGAGAATACAGATAGCAGAGCAGTGGTCACACTCAACAGTGCATGGTTCGATATGAATAGTTATGCTGACACGTTGTAGCCTTCTTCCTATATCCTGCTCCAAGTGGTCACATACTCTATGCGCCTCATCTACACTAGCATTTTTGGGCATGACTAGGTGAAGGTCTATATAACGCTGGCTTCCAGCCTTACGAGTACGTAGTTCATGAAAAGCCACTACCTGACCGCTGTGCTCCATAATACATGACCTTATGGCCTCCTCTTCAGACTCAGGTAATCTTGTATCCATCAGACCGCCAAATGACTTCTTCATTGTAAGGTAGGCAGTTCTTGCAATTAGTATCGCCACTAACAGGGCAACGATTGGATCAAGCATGCTAAGCCCTGTTAGCCTTACCAGAATTAGCCCAACTAAGACTGCGCATGAGCTCAACACATCGGCAAGCATGTCGCGAGCAGTTGCTTCCAAAGCTACAGAATCAGTAGATCGGGCTACCCTCAATGCATACCAAGAAATAATCACATTTATCACTATTGCCGCTGCCGTTACATAGATCCCTACTGTTACTAACTCCACAGTTCCGCCGGCGATTAGCCTTCTTACTGCCTCAAAAACAATTGTGCCAGCGGCAGCAAATATCAACCCTGCTATAACAACGCCAACAATATTCTCGGCCTTGCCATGGCCGTAGGCATGTCGCTCATCGGGGGGTTTACCTGCAATCCTGATGCCAATATAACCAGTAACTGCTCCCGCCAGGTCAATAACGCTATGAACCGCATCAGCCCTAATGCCGATACTGCCAGTAAGTATACTCGCCACCACTTTCATCACTATCAGCAAGCTGATAGAAAGAATAGACAGTTTGGCAACGTTCTCCTTCGTACCTATAATTCCCCTCTTTCTCTTGGGTTCTCTCATCTCCCTGGCTCCCGCGGTTACCTCCTCTTAGTAAACGAAAAACCGTGCGACTTTTGGTCCCACGGTTTCAAAATCCCGCTGCCAGAAACACGGCCCAGCTACATCCTGACACCTCAGGAGCGCCTGTTCCAGACCCTTTCATTTTAGCTTTCCAGTATAGCCGTGTCAAGCACTGTCGAGAAAGTGGCAGTTCCCCCACCTATCACACAAACCCAGCTGAACCGTCATAGTCTGCTTTTGCTTCGCGGCACACTCCCATACCTGCCGGCTGGCGCCCTTTTCCTCAATGGCCAGGCGCACGTGCCTAATCAATCTGGGGCTGGCGTCGCTTGATCCTGTCGATGGCCCAGTGAGCATATTCCCTGACAAGTTCGTCTTCAGAGTCGGCCATTCTGGTCAATACCGGCAATGCATCATCTGCTCCCTTCACATTGCCGATACATATCGCGGCGTACCTCTGAAAATAATTGCTACACTCGCCCTTGAGCAGCCCGATCAAATCTGAGAGGGGCAATTTCTCCTGATCAGGCAGGGGCACGCCGTACAGCGAAATATCGAAAGTGGTGCTGACTTCTATAGGTTCTACTTTTTGGTTCAAAGGACAGACATCCTGGCAGATTTCACAGCCACACAAACAGTTCCCCATCTTCTCCTTCAAAGAATCCGCAATCTCCCCCACGTCCTGCATAGAAGGGTGAATTACATAGGTCCTGCATCTCAGTGCGTCAAATTTATGCGCCTCATATAGCGCTCCCGTAGGGCAGGCTTTGACACATCTATCGCATTTGCCGCATATGTCCTCACCACTGGCATCAGTATGTTCCAACTCTGCCTCTGTTATCACCGCGAACCACCAGATCCAAGAGCCGAACTCTTCGGTATAGGCTACGGTGTTCTTTCCATAATTCGCCAAACCTGCACGCACCGCTGCTGGCTTGAGGGGGATGCCCCGATGTCCCACTGCCTTGGCCTCAAATCCCTGCTTCTGCAAGTATTCAGCAATTGATTGACCCAGATCGACAAACACTCTTCGAGCATGCCGCCAGTAGTGGGAGATGAAGACATGGGGACCCTCATACTCTGGCGAATCATCGGTGGGAACTCTTAGCTTGTAGGGAACCCCGACAACGATGATCGACCGAGCGCTTCTTAGTACATTTCTGGGGTCAGCGACAGAGGTATTGACATACTTGCTCACTGGAAGCCCTTGGAATTTGCCCACACTTTCCAGTTCAGCAACCGCGTCCAGATAGTTCACGAAGGGATTGGCAGAGGTCACCCCAAAAATCTCAGCCCCGCAGCTTCGGGCATATTCCCGGATCTCGGAAGTCAACCGCATGTCTGTCCTCCTTGTCAAGCCCTTCCGGGGCATGTTTGTTATCCCAGCCTCTTTCCTCTTCCGCGTTGCACCTCGTTCCAGACCGTCATCATTATTGCCGATTACGTTGCGCCATGTCAAAGCGGGAAGGAAAGGCCCTTTATGATCATTGCAAGTTCATTGCTGCCTATCACCCTTGAGAGTGAGTTGCGGTCGGTGTTAAAATAGGGTCTGAGGAGGAGTTTAAACCCTGTCGCATGCACCTCGGACAGGATTTTTGACTATGCACTTCACGAGGCCTGACATTATCCGTCCCCGGAGTGAATGGAAAAGCTATCTCCTTCCTTTAACATCCCACATGCTACTGGGAGAAAATGTCGGGCGCTCGCGGCATCAGTGGGGGAGCCGGCAATGAGTGCGGGCTTATAAAGGTGGCAATGGCATACTTGTGGCAACAAACAAGCGACCTATTTTGTTGACAAGGGGGTTAATGATAGATGGGCGATGTGCGTCCGTTTCGCGGTTGTCGCTACAACCTGGAACCGATTGGCGACCTTTCTTCGGTGATATGCCCTCCTCACGATGAGATTTCCCCCGAGGCGCAGCACTGCTACTACCTCAAAAGCCCTTACAACATGGTCCGGCTTGAGTTGGGCAAAGAGAGCCCCGGGGACTCTCGCCGCAGCAATAAATACACCCGAGCCGCTGACACTTTGCAGACTTGGCTCCGAGAAGGGATCCTCCTCCCCGAGGCGCGACCAGCGTTTTACTTGATCGAACATCGCTTTCTGTATAAGGGCGCGATGAGGAGCCTCTGGGGGCTCATCGCACGAGTGGGGTTGGACGATTCGGGCGGTCAAATACGTCCTCACGAGGTCACCAGGCCAGGTCCCACAGCTGACAGGCTGCGCCTGCTGCAACACTGCCGCTTCAGCTTCAGCCCTGTAATGGGACTCTTCCGCCATGAGGAAGAGGGTCTTCTTTCGCTATTTCCCAATGTGACCGCGGATCGACCAGCTCTGAGCGCGGTGGATAGCTCAGGGATAACCTATAATATGTGGGCAGTGACTGAGGAAAAGATGCTCAAAGCAGCTTCGGACTTCTTCGCAACCAAGGTCATCTACATCGCCGATGGTCATCATCGTTACCAGACAGCCCTAACCTATCAAAGACAGCAGCTCGATAACAGTTCCTCCTTCACTGGAGACGAAGCATTTAACTTCGTGATGATGACTTTGATCCACTCCCAGGATCCAGGCCTTATTCTGTTACCTACCCATCATCTGGTGCAGGGCCTCGAGCCAGAAAGGTTAGCCCGATTGAGAGAGGAGCTCGCGGCCAACTTTGAGCTCATCGGGCTTCTCTCCCCATCAGCCACCCTTTCCCAAACCGCGGCCAGCTGGCTACATACCCTGGAGGATCAAGGTCGTGCTGGGATGGCTTTTGGCCTGTACGGCCTACACGGGCAACGCTTCTGCTTAATGGTGGCCAAAGAAAAGGCAGGGCTGCAGAAAATGATGCCACCTGGTGAGACGCCTGGGAAGGATCTCGAAGTGAGCATCCTTCACTGGCTGATTTTGCGTGGCGTTCTCGCCCCGGAGAAAGAGCAGAAATGCCTCACACACACCAGGGACCCGATACAAGCCATATCGCGGGTCGACTCGGGTGAGTCTCAGTTGGCATTTTTCCTCAATCCTATTGCCATCTCGACAGTGCTGGCTGTGGCCGATGCCGGAGACAGGATGCCGCAAAAATCTACCTACTTTTATCCCAAAACCCCAGCCGGGCTGGTGGCAAACTCTATCACAGATGACAAGTAGTGGTCTATTCGGAAACGGTTGAAATATTGTTCGTCTGCGGCGCTAACCGCTGCCGCAGTGTCGTTGCTGAGCATCTCTTCCGCCACTTTCTCCTGGCCGCGGATGAGAAGCTGGCGGCAAAGGTCAGCATATCATCAGCGGGCATCGTGCCCAGAGAATTGATCCGGCGCATGAAGAGCAGAGGCAGGACCATACCCAAGCCTTTCTACGGGAGAACTGCAAACGAAGCTGTGGTCGCAGCCATGGCCAAAAAGGGCATAGATGTCTCTGGCTACAGGTCAAGAGGTGTCAACAGGCTCATGGTGGAGAAAGCTGATCTCATCATCATCGTAGCGCAAGAGGTATTTAGACAGGCGCTGCTATCGCTTTACCCCTCAGCCGAGAGCCGGGTGCTCACCTTTGGGGAATTCAGCGGCAAGCAAGGATATTATCTCTACGATGATTATGACGCTGCGCCTCGCGAACTACAGGGCTGGGACTGGTGTGAAGACCCAAAGCATGCAACTGCTTTTGTAGCCGAGATGGAGCAGGATTTGGCGGAAGTGATGCCCAAATTCCTGGAACGCATGCGAACTGGGAGCACAAAATGGGCTCGGCAACGGGCCAAATGATCTTCCCGACATAGCTCATTGCCCCTCTTATCCTTACCATAGCGGCAGTCCTCCTCAGCCACCATTTCCCCCGACTCATTTATCTCCTTGCGCCAGCATTTCCCCATTATGCCCTGAATGAGACAAAAGTCGCATACAAGGGCTATCTCCCGACATAGAATAATCTCGAGTCAAAGATGCGCCTGAAGGGTCATAGTGTCCTGGATTTGGAGGTGACAATGGGCCATCATCCACTAACGGAGAAAGTCAGACTGAAACAGCAGTGGTCTGCCGAGGCTACCGCCTTAGCCCTAAACAGCCACTGGGAGGAGGCAGCGGCAGTCAACAGGAGCATAATCGAACTGTTCCCCGACGATATCGAAGCTCATAATCGCTTGGGCAAGGCATTGACCGAGCTGGGCCGGTATGCTGAGGCCTGGGAAGCATATAACCGCGTTCTGGAGATCGACCCCTGCAATATGATCGCTAACAGGAACCTCGGTCGCCTGTCCCAGCTCAAGCAGGCGAGGCCAGAGCCTAAGAAGAGGCAAGAGCTGGATCTGAGCCTCTTTGTCGAGGAGGCAGGCAAGACCGCCTTGGTTAAGCTCCGTCGCCCCGCTCCCGAGGAGCTGCTAACCAAGATGTCTGCCGGCGATCAAGTATACCTCAAGGTGGCGGGCAACAGGCTGATAGTGGAGAACGGAGATGGCGAATATCTCGGCGAGATCGAGCCTAAGCTTGGGCTGCGCCTGATCCAATTGATGGCAGGCGGCAACAGGTATCAAGCGGCTATGGCCACCTCAGGCAGAGATGGTGGTAAGGTGATCATCAAAGAGGTGTTCCAAGATCCCAGCCAGGCGGGGCGCCCTTCTTTTCCCCCCAGGGTTGCTCATAGCTTCCGACCTTACTCTAAGGACAGGGTTGTTAAATATGAACTGGTGGACGAGGAGGAATGGGACGAAGAGGCAGAGGAAGACATCTCTGCCCTCGACGAGCTGCCGAGTGAGGAAGGCTCGGTTGCCGAGTTGGCGACCGAGCAAAGCTGACCTTATGGAGCTTCTGACAGTGTTTGATAAACTGGGGTCGAGGCTTTATTATTTATCCAGACGCGGAAAAGGAGGAGTAATGACCAAAGCCATAGCCATCTTTGCCAGTCTGGACACTAAAGGAGAGGAAGTCAGCTATGTTAAGGAATTGATAGCAAAAAGAGGACACAAAGTCATCGTCGTTGACACCGGTGTCCTTGGCCGGGTTCCATTTCCACCCGATATCACTCGTGACCAGGTGGCTGAGGCCGCAGGGACGAGCTTGAACGAAGTCATTGCCCTTGCTAATGAGGGGAAAGCGATGGCAGCGATGGCGCAAGGGGCAGCGAAGGTAGCTCAGGAGTTATACTCCAGTGGCAAATTGGACGGCGTATTTGCTTTGGGTGGCTCCATGGGCACATCAGTGGCTGTGGCGGTGATGAAGGCGTTGCCATTGGTGATGCCCAAGCTCTTAGTGTCTACGGTGGCTCTTACCCCCATGATTTCCCCGGACGTGGTGGGCAAAGACCTCACCGTAATGCCCCCGGTGGCTGACATATGGGGCCTTAACCGGATAACAAAAAGGGTGCTTGAGAATGCGGCCGGGGCTATCGCCGGGATGGTTGAGACCCACAGAAAGGAAGAGGTAGCGGAAAAGCCCTTGATCGGGATAACCACACTGGGCTCTCCTACCTTGAGCTATGTGCTCTGGGCCAAGCCACTCCTGGAGCAGATGGGATATGAGGTCGCTATATTCCACACCATTGGTGTTGGGGGTATGTCCTATGAGCAGCTTGTGGAGCAGGGTGCGTTTGCCGGCGCCCTGGATCTATCGATGTTTGAGCTCACTAATCGCCTCTGTGGCGGCCCTGCCGCGGCGGATCGACTGGAGGCTATAGGCAAAAGGGCAATGCCACAGGTTGTGGCTCCCGGTGCCCTGAACTTTTTTGGTTGGTGGCAACCGTTGGAAATGCTCCCCGCGCAGTACAGGGATCGTAAGATGCGCATGCATAGCCCTATAGCGGCGCAGATAAAAGCGAGCGCTGAGGAGATGGCTGCCCTCGGCGAGATCATGGCCAAAAAGCTCAATAAGGCACTGGGGCCAACAGTGGTGCTGATCCCAAACCGAGGCTTTTCTGAATATGATAGCGAAGGCGGTATATTTTCCGACCCCAAGGACATTAAGGCATTTATCCAGGCGCTGAAGGGAAATATAGAGCCAAAAGTGGAAGTTATAGAGCTGGATATGCATATCAATGACCCGGAGTTTGCCCGGAAAGCAGTAGCCGTCCTTGACGGCATGTTGAGAAAATGAGATCGGGCGAGGGGTCTATGCTATTCTCTTTTGGTGAGAAATCCTTCTATCTCTGCGACCAGTTTCTCACTCTCTTCTCTGGTTAAGCTGATGTTGCTTTCCAACTTTCGGATATAGTCATCGACCTCAGGAGAATGAATTCTTGCCCGAGCTATCTTTTCCTTTTGCCTGCTTATATCTTCGTCGAGCTCTGTGAAATCGATTCCCAGGCCAAATCTTGTGTCCAAAAACTCAAGGGATTTCCTCCAAGCTTCAGGGTCTTCGATTGCTACGAGGTAAAAGGGTATCGGCACCCAAAGGCTTGCCCCAGCGATGTTTCTCCTCTTAGCCACCCATAGCAGAAAAGAGCTTATGGTTGGTCTTTGACCAGGTGAAGTTTCATAATCCATATCGGTGACTATATCATAGCGACTCAAGATTTTCTTGACTTCAGGCGAGTTAGCTACAGCCAATAACTCTCTGGGCGCAGTGTGGGCACTGAAGGAGACCATGCCACCAATGGTGTATAACTCCGCCACTTGGCAACAATGTTCAGCTATATCCAAAACTGAATTTAGAAATTTATACCATTCAGCTCGAGGTGGGTCGCCTTTGAAAATTACCAAATTCCTTTCTTGGCAGCAGTAGAATTTGCTCTCTGGAAACTGGGCTACATCATCCTCTACCGAAACCCCACCGAGGGGGAAAAAATCTGTGGGTTCAATCTCTGCAAGCTCTTGAGCATCCAGTTGCCTATTCAAGTAATCAGTGACTTTTGGCCCCAATTTGCCAGCATCCCTGCTCCAACCTACCACCAGGGATGAGCTTTGAAATCCTACTTGCCTGTAGATTTTAGAACCGCATTCTCCACTCAATTTCAGCTTCCTTTATCTTCCTTTCTAAAGAACTTGTCGATGTCCTCTAAGATCTTCCTCTTATCCTCCTCGGTTATCGGTTCAGGCTCGGTTGGCTTAGCGTAAGCAACATGTCTTAATTTTTCGAGCTGTTCCCTTACCTCTGAAGGGAGACTCTGATACAATATTTCAATTTCCCTTTCGCTCCGTGCAACAAGGTTGTCGATCCCCTCCATATCGACTCTAATACCGAGACTGGTGGCTAAGACCTCAAGCACTGACTTTGATGCCTTGGGATAGGGGAAGGGGAATCCCTGAAGATAGAGCGGTATCTCACCCATCACACAAATGGCCTCCACACCCCTCTTCTTGGCAACTCCTAATAGAAGCCCGTTTAAGCCAGTGATAGTGCCTTGTCCACCTCTTCCTTCAATGTCTGACATTAATATGGTATTACCATAGCTTTTTACCTCGTCGATTAAATCTTCGCTATTAGGCACTGCCCAGACTTTCGGTCTCATGGTATGGTGGATAGGGGCAACAGCGGCTCCTGAAGTATAAACTCTGTGGCAGCCAAACTTCAGGGCGACATCCAGAACGAGATTAGCCATCTGATAGGCCTTTCCCCCTTCAGCGTAGGGTCCTCTTCCCTCGGTAGGCTGTTCCTCCCCGATAAAAAATATAAGCTCCCTTTTCTCGGTTTTGCCGAGATAAAATTTATTGCTGGGAAACTCCAAATCTATGAGTTCTCCGTTCTTGACCGAAACCTTCTTGGGGTAGAAAAATTCCCACGGCTCTATTTCCCCGAATTCCTCTGCCCTGAGCACTCCTCTTAAAGTATCCACCGCTATTATCCCAATGTTTCCAATCCCTGGCCAGCCGGCTACCAGTACTGGGTTTGTCAATCTTGGTTCTTGGTAAAGCCTGATGCCCATGTTATCCCTCCCCGGTTATCCTTGAGCAAGCTCAGAGGGCAGAGCCCAATTTAGCGACCAGTCACCATTCCTCCTGCCCAGGCAAACCACGCCACCCATCCTGAATCTAACCACCTCTTTCTCGGGGTTGCCCAGAATAAGCAGAGAAGCTAATCTGCTCAAATGAGGGAGATGACCCACAAGCATCAACGATGTTTCAGCTTGCTCGACCATTTGTTTCGCCTCATGGGGGTCATCTAAGGGTGCAAGTCCTTTTTGTTCCCTAACACCCTGAGCCGGCACAAGATGCCGAGCAAAGAGCTCTGCTGTCTGCTTTGCCCTGAGCCTGCCAGAATGGAAGATTTGGCTGACCTTTGCCCCCCGCTGAGCAATATAGCGTGCTACTGACTCCACTTCAGCCTTGCCTTTATCAGTCAAGGGACGCTCCGGGTCTTCGCTCTCTGGCTTAGATTCTCCATGTTGCACTAAATAGATTTCCATTGGCTTGCCCTGCCGCAAAAGATTATAT
>CAYWDP010000075.1:0-9996 GCA_964457045.1 uncultured Dehalococcoidia bacterium | reverse complement strand
GTGCGGGTGGTAACGCCAGGGACTATCATCGAGCCCAGCCTCCTTGAGGGGGCGGCCAATAACTATCTGGCTAGCGTGATTATAGACAATGACCAGGCGGGGCTGGCTTATGTTGACATAACAACATCAGAGTTTGCCACCGCCCAGCTTCCTGTCCAAAACCTCCTCTCTGAGCTGGAGAGGCTGCAACCTTCAGAGGTTCTTTCCCCCCGCAACCTTGACTTTCCTGATTTAACCCAAGTAGCCTTAGCGACCCCGATTGATGAATACTGGTTTGAGCTGGAAACGGCCAGTCAAGCTCTGCTTGACCACTTCGGGGTGACCACCCTTGAGGGCTATGGCTGTGCCCACCTCCCTCTAGCTATAAGAGCCGCCGGTGTCATCCTCCATTATCTCCAAGAAAACCAAAAAGGCGCTCTAGGTCTACTAACTCAGTTGACTACCTACTCTACTGAGCATTATATGACGCTGGATGCCCAGACACGGCGTAATCTGGAGCTCTTCCAGACCAGCCGCCTGGGAACCAAGGTTGGCTCGCTTCTCTCAGTCATTGACTTAACCCAGACACCCATGGGAGGGAGGTTGCTCAAGAGGTGGCTGGGGCAGCCTCTGTTGGATTTAGCTCAACTAATGGAGCGTCAGGATGCGGTAGAAGGATTTTATAAGGATGCTATTACTCGTGGCAAAGTCATCGCTCTGCTCCACCAGATTGCTGACCTTGAACGGTTGGTCAACAGAGTTAGGGGTGGTCATGCTACTCCGAGAGACTTGGTGACGCTGCGACACAGCCTGGAGGTAGTCCCTCAGATAAAGGCTGCCCTTGAGGAAGGCGGTGCTCCTGATTGGCTGGTGGCCAGGCTTCAACCCTGTGAGGAAGTTGTCACTTTAATCTCCCAGGCGGTTGCTGACGAGCCTCCGCCGAGCTTAGGCGAAGGAGGAGTAATCAAGCCGGGCTTTTCGCCCGAACTGGATCAACTTCGCAGCGCATCCAAAGATGCCAAGCAATACCTGGCCAACCTGGAACGGCAGGAGAGAGCCCGAACTGGAATAAAGTCCCTTAAGGTAGGCTACAATAAGGTCTTTGGCTACTACATTGAAGTGAGCAAGCCCAACCTTGCCTCCGTGCCAGCCGACTACATCCGAAAGCAGACGCTGGTAGGGGCAGAGCGCTTCTTCACCCTGGAACTGAAGGAATATGAGTCACTGATCCTCAATGCACAGGATAGAATATCCGAGCTGGAGTCGGCTATCTTTCGCCAGGTATGCCAGCAGGTAGGGGGCTGGGGGGAGCATATCTTGACTATAGCCGATACCCTGGCGCATCTTGATGTTTTCTCCAGCCTGGCTGAGGTAGCGGTGCGGCATAACTATAACCGTCCCAAGCTGACCAGCAACGATGTTATAGTCATCAGTGGAGGACGTCATCCTGTAGTAGAGCAAAGCCTTATTGGTGAGAGTTTCATTCCCAACGATACCTACCTGTCCAATAAGGATTCACAGCTCATTATCCTCACTGGTCCCAATATGTCAGGCAAGTCCACCTATCTGCGGCAGGTAGCCCTTATTGTGCTGTTAGCCCAGATTGGCAGCTTTGTGCCGGCTGACTCAGCTACCATTGGTCTGGTGGACCGCATCTTCACCAGGATTGGGGCTCAGGAGGACCTGGCTGCTGGTCAATCCACCTTCATGGTGGAGATGATCGAGACAGCCAATATACTTAATAATGCCACTCCCCGTTCCCTGATTATCCTCGATGAGATCGGGCGAGGCACCAGTACCTACGATGGGCTTTCCATTGCTCATGCTGTGGCTGAATATATTCATTCCCATCCCAAGCTAGGGGCGAAGACCCTCTTTGCCACCCATTATCATGAGCTGGTGGAGTTAGCCGGTTTCCTGCCTCGGGTGAAGAACTTCAATGTAGCCGTGACTGAGGAGAGGGGGAAGGTGGTCTTCCTGCGCAAGGTCATCCCTGGGGGCGCTGATAAAAGCTATGGCATCCATGTGGCCCAACTGGCAGGCTTGCCCAAATCAGTGCTGCATCGGGCTCAGGAGGTGCTGACAGAGCTGGAAGGCGATCGCCACCGCAAGCTGCCCAAGAGCCAGAGAGGTCGTCGTGGTCGTTTACCGGAGGCAGCCCCACAGCTACCCCTTTTCGGGCAAAGACCCGCGGTGATAGACGAACTCCTCAAACTGGACCTCGACTCCCTCACCCCGCTGGAAGCCATAAACAAGCTCTACGAATTGCAGAAGAAGGCCAAAGAAGGCTAAGACAAGGAACACAGTAATCTTGCCTTTGGCGAGAAGGCGTCCGCTGGTGTATAATTAACCTTAAGGATGAGAAGAGACAAACCTTACCCAGCTTATACAGAAGGAGCTAGCATGGAAGAGCGAGTGGCTATCTTTATTGATGGAAGCAATCTCTATCACGCCTTGCGAGATAATTGCGGGCGCGTCAACCTCAACTTTGCTGAGTTCACTAACAAGCTCTGCGGAACGAGACGATTGTTCCGAACCTATTATTATAATGTCCTCCAAGACCCGAGCCAGCGACCCGAGGGCTACCGTGAGCAGCAGGAGTTCCTTGACATCCTGCGCAAGACGCCCTATCTAGAGGTCCGCCTGGGGACTACCAAGCTGCTGCAGGGCATCCCGGTGGAAAAAGGCATTGACATCATGCTGGCTACCGACTTGCTTCATTTCGGCTGGAATGACCTCTATGATGTGGCAGTGCTAGTCAGCGGTGATGGTGACTTCGCCTATGCCCTTCAAGCAGCGAAGAACATGGGCAAGCACGTGGAAGTGGCTTACTTTGAAAGGAACGTCTCCAGAGATCTCTTAGAGGTAGCTGATAACCAACATCTGCTGGACCGAAATTTCTTCAAGGGACTTTGGCGGGTGAGGAAGCCTCCGGCGCGTAAGCCGAAGGTGACCCAGAAGCGGGGGCAACAAAGTAGTTAAGATCCTGAGCTATACTCTCCAATCCAGCGTACCCAGGGAAGTCTATCTCTAACAGCCTCATAAAGTGTTCTGTCGCCTGTCCATAGTTCGCAGTCCTCTGATTCAGCTAGAGCAAGGTATGCCGCATCATATGCGGCTAAATCGTATTGCAGGGCTAATTCCAAGGTTCTTTGGGGGCTTATCTCCTTGACATCTATAGCGGCAGATAGAAGGTTTGTCATTGCCTGGGTTGCTTTATCTCTAGCTATCCGTTTTTGCCTAGTGGCAGTAACTATACCATTGAGTATCTCATAGATAATGAGGTGAGGAGCTATCACTCTCGACTTAGCCTTGACTAGAAAATCATCTTTCATAGCCACAGCCTGGAGAACATGTTCCTCATCACGAAGCTGCCATTTCAGGACAACAGAGGCGTCTACCACCAGTGGTTTGAGCTCATTGTCCACTATCGCCGTCGCCCTTCCTTAATAAGCTCGGAGACTGAAATGCCTATGGGTCCTATCTCTTCTCTAAGCCTATCCATTCTGTTGGAGAGGGACAATTTGTCTTCTCTAGTTAAAGGAGGTGCCTGAACTAAAGATACCTCACCATCGCGAATCAACTGTTGTTCAATCGCTTTGGTGCAATAGTCAGTTACGCTCATGTCTCGCTTGGCAGCAGCAACTTTTATTTGTCGCCTCAAGGCATCATCTTTGAGGTAGAGGCTAAGCCTTGCCCGTTTCCCTTTTGCCATAGTCGATCACCGAGGTTATTTTAACATCTTAACGTAATAGCGTCAAGGTGTCATTGGTGTTACTTCTCTCCGAGGGAACTCTATGGTAGAATGAGAGCAGAGGAAACCGAAGCATGCCCATCCATGTTTTAACTCCTGAGGTTATCTCCAAAATTGCTGCCGGGGAGGTAGTGGAGAGACCAGCCTCGGTAGTGAAGGAGCTAATGGATAATTCCCTCGATGCTGGCGCCTCTCAGGTTAATATTGAAGTGAGGGGTGGTGGGGTGAACTTTATGAGGGTGTCGGATAACGGGGTGGGGATTCCCCAGGGTGAGGTAGAGCTTGCCTTCCATCGATATGCCACCAGCAAAATCACCAGTTTGGTGGACTTGGAGAAGACCACTTCCCTTGGCTTTAGAGGAGAGGCTTTACCTAGCATTGCTCAGGTTGCCCAGGTAGAGCTTCTTACCCGCAGCAGAGAAGAGATATCCGGCACCTATCTTTGTCTGCGAGAGGGTAAGGTGATGGAAAGAGGCACCAGGGCAAGTCCTCAAGGAACTACGGTTACAGTGCGCAATTTATTCCGCAATGTACCAGCCCGGCTAAAGTTCCTCAAATCCTCGACTACAGAAAATAGCCAGATAACCAACCTTGTCAGCCAATATAGTCTCGCCTTTCCTGGGGTAAGATTTAACCTCATTATTGACGGAAGGAGGGTTTTGCATACCCCGGGCAACGGCAAATTGAGAGATGTCTTGGTTCAAGTCTATGGCTTAGAGACAGCTCAGGCGATGCTAGAGATAGGAAAAAGCGATAAAGAGGGTGGCCCTGCCCCGGTAGTCAGTGGCTATATAAGTCCGCCCTCTCTCAGCCGCGCCAACCGCAGTTACTTTAGTTTCTTTGTCAATCGGCGGTGGATACAAAGTCGCTTGGTGGCTCGTGCTGTGGAGAAGGCCTATGAGGGGTTGCTAATGGTGGGGAGACATCCTATTGCTGTAATCAACCTCTCTCTGCTGCCGCAATGGGTGGATGTTAATGTTCATCCTACTAAGAGGGAGATAAGATTCTCTCAAGAGTCCATTATTTTCAATACCGTTTATGGAACAGTGCGCCGTACCTTGATGGAGAGGATGCCTGTACCCGAAGTAAGCCTCTCTCCTCACCCTGTTTTCACTCCTGAACAACAACCTCTTGAAGCGCCAAGCGATGAGAAAAAAACGAGCTTCGCTCTACCACTAATTCCACATGTTGCCCCTTCAGGCTTACCCGTTCTTCGTGTTCTAGGGCAACTAGGCAATACCTATATCATTGCTGAGGGTCCTGACGGGCTCTATCTCATTGACCAGCACGCTGCCCATGAGCGTATCCTTTTTGAGAAGATTCTGGCGCAGTGGGCACAAAGAGGGGTGGAGATTCAGTCACTTCTGGAGCCATTAACCATTGAGCTTAGCCTTAAGCAGGAGGAACTGCTAAGAGCTAAAGGGGAGATGCTAGCTCAATTTGGCTTCACTATTGAGCCCTTTGGTGACAGGACCTACCTTTTGCGTGCTGTGCCAGCCATGCTTGGGGGACAAGGGATTTTAGAGGCAGTGAAAGAGGCCCTTGACTCTTTAGAGGGTGAAGCTACCCCAACTAAGGGGGAGGAAAAGATAGCCCTTTCTCTAGCCTGCCATAGCGCGGTAAGAGCAGGGCAAATCTTGGATCAGGTGGAAATGAGAGAGCTGGTAAAACAACTGGAAAAGGCAACTTCACCCCGCACCTGCCCCCATGGTCGTCCGACAATGGTTCACCTCAGCTCAGGGCGACTGGAGAAGGAGTTCGGACGGATCTAGGTTCTGCCCGGTTGCTCTTGCAGGAATCGGTCGGCAAGCTAAGTTATGCCTGTTGCAGAAGGATAGGTAGGTACCGCCTTCCTCTGTAGTTTATAGGTGAAGTCCAGGTCAGAAATACAACCAAGGGGGAGAAAATGGGTGAGGAAGTGAAGATGACACTGTGTGGACTCTGTGTCTGGCACTGCCCAATGGAAGTAAGGCTAAGCGATGGTCGAGTTGTTGGCGTCGAGTCCAAGGGATTCAAGGGGTGTCCCAGGTCGCTTACATCTCCGGAGCTTCTTTATCATCCGAAGCGACTCAACTATCCCTTAAGGAGAGCAGGGGGGAGGGGGGAGAACAGGTGGCAGCGGGTCACCTGGGAGCAAGCGCTGGACGAAATCGCAGAGAAACTGGGGGAGATAAGGGACAAGCACGGGGCTGAGGCTGTTTGCCTCTCTGTGGGGGGTGACAACCACTGCTCCGGGGAATACCTGACCCGCTTCGAGTACCTCTTTGGGACTCCAAATCTGATGTCTCACGGGCGGGTATGCCTTATGCCCACTATGCTGACGAGCCTGATTATCAGCGGCTGGGTAATACCCTGGCCCATCATGCGCCGGGAAACCAAGTGCTTTCTCATTGTCGGAGCAAACCCGTCGATGGCCGCCTGGCGTTTATGGCACCGCATAAGGAAGGCCAAAGACGAAGGGTTGAAACTGATAGTCATCGACCCCAGACTTACAGACACAGCCAGAATAGCTGACGTGTGGCTGCAACCCAGGCCGGGCACTGATGCTGCCCTGCTGCTGGGTATGGCCAACGTCATAGTAAAGGAAGGGCTCTATGATAGGGATTTTGTCCACAAATGGTGCTACGGTTGGGACAAGTTTGTGGAGCGGGTCAATCAGTATTCGCCGGAGAAGGTCGAGAAGATCACCTGGGTGCCGGCTGACCAGATCAGAGAAGCTGCCCGTCTTTACGCCACCACAAAACCGGGGATCTGTTTTGAAGCTATGGGCATCGAACACGCCCGAAATTCTGTGCCAGCGATGCAGATGACCTTGATACTGCCGGCAATAACCGGCAACCTGGATGTGCCGGGTGGAAACCTGCTGCTAGAGCCACATCCCCGCGTCAAACTCGCCGGCGACATTGAAGGCTCTGAATTCCTTTCGCAAGAGCAGAAGAAGAAAGCCATCGGGGGAGAGAAATACAGGATGTTCTCCTGGGACATGTGGGACAAAGTTAGCGCACAGTATGAGAAACTCACTGGCCGATCCTTCAGTTATTACTATCTCGGTGGTGTAGGCCATCCGCCCTCTATGTGGCGGGCCATCACGACAGGCAAGCCCTATCCCATCAAAGGTCTGCTAACCATATGTCAAAATCCCCTCCTCAACTTCCCCAATGCTAAGCTTGTGTACCAAGCACTGAAAAAGGTCGAGTTTAGTGTGAACATGGACATCTTCATGACTCCTGCCTGCCAGCTCGCCGACTACGTGCTACCGGCTGCTGGCCCTTTGGAGAAGTCGAGCATGGGTCACGGGGGCAATATGTGGCCCCTACTGGAGGCAGGGGCAAAAGTGGTTGAACCGCTCTATGAGCGCAAAGACGAATACTACTTCTATCGTGAGCTGGGACTAAGGTTGGGACAGGAAGAATACTGGCCGTGGCAGACTCTGGAGGAAGCCTTTGATTATCGCCTTGAACCTATGGGCGTAACCTTCGAGGAGTTCGTTAAAGACATGGGAGGCTACGGTTTTGACAATCCATGGCTGCGAACCAGGAAATATGACGAGCCAGGATTCCGCTTCGGTACGCCGACAGGTAAGTTCGAGCTTTATTCTACTCTCCTGGAAGAGATTGGATATGACCCCCTGCCTGGGTATGTCGAAGCCCCCCATACCCCGGTTGGTGACCCGGAGCGGGCCAAGGAGTACCCGCTGTACCTTCTCTCAGGGCCTAGAGCGCGGTACCACTACCACTCCCAGTTCCATCAGATCGAGTCTTTTCGCAAGAGATACCCTGAACCCATAGTTCAAATCAACCCCGAGAAAGCTCGCGAGCTGGGCATTGGCGATGGTGACTGGGTGTGGATCGAGACCCCACTGGCCAGAGTTAAGTTCAAATGTGCGTACTTCGATGGTATCGATCCCCGCGTGGTCAGTGCTGAGCACGGTTGGTGGTATCCTGACGATCCTGGAGAGGAGCCTTCCCTTCATGGACTGTGGCACTCCAACATAAACGCCGTTGTCGATGATGATCTGGACGACTGCTGCGACCCGATGAGTGGTGCCTGGATGATGAGAGAGCTACTGTGCAAGGTGTACAAGGCTGAAGATTGAGGGTAGTCCATGGCACTCCAAACCATCATATTCAGCAAGGAAGAGGTAATAGCCACGATCACTCTGGGACGTCCGAGATAGCGAGCAATGGAGTAGGGGAAACCCAATTGGCAATCACGTGATTGAAGAAGGAAGTGATGGAGAAACTCAAGTATCTTTTCCAGCCACTGAAGATAGGCTCTATGGATGTGAAGAATAGGGTTGTGATGCCAGCCATGGGCATGGGTTTCGGGATTGATGAAGACGGATGTGTCAATCCGCAACTCAGCGAGTTCTATGTTGAGAGGGCGAGGGGCAGACCGGGCATGATGACGGTCGGCGGCGCAGCAGTGGACCCAATGGGTTTGATAACACCACGGGGAATGGAAATCTTGTGGGATGACAAAGTTATCCCTGCCTTTCGAGAGATGGTGAGAGCGGTGCATCACTATGATGTCAAGTTTGGGATACAATTGTTGCATGCCGGGCTGCAGTCTTATTTTGAGCAGCCGGTGGGTCCATCAGAGCATTCTCCTTTACCGAAGTTCACTTATTCCGCGGCGACCACGGTCAAGACTTCACCCAGGGGGATGAGCGTTGCCGAGGTAAAAGAATGTGTAAGAGCTTTCGGAAGCGCTGCAGAGCGGTGTGTCAAAGCAGGGTTTGATTTTCTGGAAGTCAACGCCGGCCATGGATACCTGATAAACCAGTTTCTTACTCCCTACTTTAATAGGAGGACTGATGAATATGGAGGGAGCTACGAAAACCGGATAAGGTTCTTACTCGAGGTAATACGTGAAATAAGGGGAAGAATCGGCGGTGAGATCCCCATCGGCGTGAGGATAAATGGAGACGACTTCCTGGGGGAAGAAGGGTGGACGTTGACGGATGCATGTAGACTGGCTCCTATCCTGGAGAATGAGGGTGTGGATTACTTGAATGTCTCAGCCGGCACCTATGACACCGGTCATATCTCACTGATGTCTATGTATAGAGAGCAAGGAGCTATTGTTTACCTTGCTGAGGAAGTCAAAAAGCATGTCTCTATTCCAGTTATGGCGGTGGGAAGGATCAAGAATCCCATCATGGCTGATGAGATTATCAAGAAGGGGAAGGCAGACCTGGTTGGTATGGGCAGGGCCCATTTGGCTGATCCCGAAATAGTGGAAAAGGCTAGGAAGGGAGAGATAGCAGACATAAGATTATGTCTGGGATGCGCTAGAGGATGTATCGACAGAGCTGCCAGACAGGCAAAAGCGGGGGAGCTAGATACAGCCATAAGCTGCGTTGTGAATCCAAGGGTAGGTCGAGAATACTTCGTAAAGGAAATTCAAGGTGAGAAGAAATCCGCTGCAAAGAACGTCCTGGTTGCCGGAGCAGGACCTTCGGGATTGGAAGCTGCCAGACGGGCAGCTTTTGCCGGACACAAGGTCATATTATGTGAAAGCAAGGCGAAGATAGGTGGCCAGCTTAGACTAGCTGCTCGGATGCCAAGAAGGCAGGAGATGGAAGACATAGTCCGATGGTATGAGAGGCAACTCAACAAACTGGGTGTGGAGATTCGCTTGAATACGCCTGTCACTGAGGATTTGCTAAATCAACTGAGCCCTGATGTACTTGTGTTGGCAACAGGCAGCTTGCCCGAAGCACCGCTGGGATTTGTCACCGGCCTGGAAAACATTAAGGATCTGGAGCTATTAACGGTGGATGAGTTTATCGAGGAAGAGCGATTGACAGGAGACAGCGTTCTTGTTATCGGAGGGGACCAAATCGGGGCGCAAGTTGCAGATTATCTATCAGAACAAGGCAAGAGGGTCTATATAGCAGAGAAAGCCGCATACTTAGCCGAAAAAATGGCTGGTGTGGAGATAGTTGACTTAATGGAAAGGATAAGAAAGAAAGGCGTTAAAGTGTACAGGCGCGTACAGGGAGTTGAGGTTTTGCCCACCGATGAAGTTTGGATTGTGAATGATAGGGGGAGAGAAAAACTACCGCAGATCGACACCATTATACTGGCCAGTGACAGGCGACCAAATGTATTTCTGGCTGAGGTTGCCGAAAGAAAGGGTATCGAAACACACATAATAGGGGATGCCAGCGGTGTTTCTACCGGGGATGAAGGTACGGTCTTTGCAGCTATTGCCGCCGGATATGAGGTTGGACGTCAAATATAGTCAATAGCGAAAAA
>CAYWDP010000074.1:4831-10064 GCA_964457045.1 uncultured Dehalococcoidia bacterium | reverse complement strand
AGTAGACACCAACAGCAAAGCATCTTTGATGAGAAGTGTCAATACCTCATGTTGCTTCTCTCTTCACACAAAACAGTGTAGACCCAGATTGTACAATTGTATTGTTTCCACCCGGTGTATGTGTTATAATTTGATCAGCCTTCTGGTGGTTAGAGCGGGGTGGCACCACCCGTTCCCATCCCGAACACGGAAGTGAAACGCCTCAGCGCAGACGATACTGAGGGGGGGACTCCCTGGGAAAATATGCCACTGCCAGGAGGCTCTGTTATATTCGGCCCAGTTCGTAGACAGCGTCCCTTAGATATTGACAATCCTGACCTAAACTCTCTATGCAGCTTATCACCACAGGCAAACTTGATTAAAATCCCCTGTTCAGCTACTTTCCCAAGTGTTACAATATTAGAGTCAGGGGAATGACATGTCAGTAGATGCCATCTTTGTCAAGGGGGCACGGGAGCATAACCTGAAGAATATCGACGTGGTTATCCCCCGTGACAAGCTGGTAGTCATCACCGGTGTGTCTGGCTCGGGCAAGAGTTCCCTTGCCTTTGATACCATTTACGCCGAAGGGCAGCGCAGGTATGTGGAGTCTCTCTCCGCCTATGCCCGTCAGTTTTTGGGGCAGATGGAAAAGCCCGATGTAGATTACATTGAAGGCCTATCACCCGCCGTCTCTATTGACCAAAAGGGTCCGTCTCGCAACCCGCGCTCCATAGTGGGCACAGTGACCGAAATCTACGACTACCTGCGACTCCTCTTTGCCCGTGTCGGTCACCCCCATTGCCCTAAGTGTGGGCGAGAAATCTCACGACAGACGGTGCAGCAGATCGTGGACTCAATTTTAGCCCTTCCCCAGGGCAGCCGCATTATGATTATGGCTCCCCTAGTTAGAGACCGCAAAGGAGAGCATCAAGCCATCTTCGAAGACCTGAGAAAGGCAGGCTATGTGCGGGTGCGGGTCGATGGGCGCATCTATGACCTCTCTGAGGAGTTCCAACTGGATAAGAATAAGAAGCACTCTATTGAAGCAGTGGTAGACCGTCTGCTCATTGATGAAGCAACAGAGACCAGCCGCATTGCCGATTCAGTAGAAACTGCCTTGAAACTAGGAGCAGGGGTGGTGCTCGTTTCCATAGTAGATGGGGAGGAATTACTCTTCTCAGAGCATTTCGCCTGTGTGCATTGCGGGGTCAGCCTGGGAGAGATGGCCCCTCGAACCTTTAGCTTTAACAGCCCTCACGGAGCCTGTCCTGACTGCACCGGTCTGGGTAATAAACTGGAGATTGACCCTGACTTGGGCATCCCTAACAAAGAGCTTACCCTGGCTGAGGGTGCTATCCAGCCCTGGTCAAGGTCGAGTTCTATCAGTACCTGGTATGAAAGCATGATAGCAGCAGTAGCTAGACGTCATGGTTTCTCCGTCAATGTCCCGGTGAAAAATCTTTCTCAGGAGCACCTAAAAGCCCTCCTCTATGGCAATGGGGGGGGAGTAATGGTTAGATATAGAGACCATCATGGCAGAATACGCGAGTATTACTCCGGTTTCGAAGGGGTAATCCCTAATTTGGAGCGGCGTTACAGAGAGACGGAGTCCGATTATACCCGTAGTGAAATTGAGCGCTATATGTCCTCCTACCCCTGCCCCACCTGCCAAGGGAAGAGGCTTAAACCAGAATCTTTAGCGGTGACCATCAATGAGAAGAACATCATCGAGGTGACCTCTATGTCTGTTACTGAAGCACTGGAATGGGTGCAAGCTATCAGTGGGGAGAGGACCAGTCAGCCTAGGCTCAGTCCGCGGGAACTTACTATCGCTCGCCAGATCCTGAAGGAGATTCGAGCCCGCCTGGGTTTCCTCATAGACATAGGGCTGGACTACCTTACCTTAGACCGCCGCTCAGCTACCCTTAGTGGAGGAGAGGCACAGCGGATTCGTTTAGCTACTCAGATAGGAAGCGGGCTTATGGGGGTGCTTTATATCTGCGATGAGCCTACTGTAGGTCTGCACGCCGCTGACAATTACCGCTTGATTGCCACACTGAAGAGATTGAGAGACCTAGGTAACACCATCATCATTGTGGAGCACGATGAAGCAATGATGCGGGCTGCTGACCATATCATCGATATGGGGCCTGGTGCTGGGGAGCATGGTGGGGAGATCGTAACCACAGGGAGTATAGATGACATCATGACTCATCCTGACTCGGTAACCGGCCAATATCTTAGTGGGCGAAAAGAAATACCTCTACCTCGTAAGCGCCGACCTGGCTCAGGCAAGGAACTAATTATTAAGGGGGCACGGCAAAATAACCTGAAGAATATTGACGTGCACATTCCTTTGGGAATGTTCGTTTGTATTACCGGGGTCTCAGGCAGCGGCAAGAGCACCCTCATTGACGAGATTCTATATAAAAAGCTGGCTCAGGTATTCTACAAAGCCAAGGATAGACCGGGGGAATGCGATGGCATCCTTGGTCTGGAGTATATTGATAAGGTGGTCAATATTGACCAGTCTCCTATCGGGCGGACCCCGAGGAGCAACCCAGCCACCTATACCACCACCTTCACCCCTATCCGCGAATTATTCGCTCAGGTCCCCGAGGCCAGGATGCGAGGTTACCCCCCGGGACGCTTCTCCTTTAATGTGAAAGGGGGGAGATGCGAGGCTTGCGAAGGACAAGGTTATATCCAGATCGAGATGCAGTTCCTCCCTGATGTCACCGTGGCTTGCGAGTTATGTAAAGGAAAGCGCTATAACCGTGAGGCTCTGGAGATCCGCTTTAAAGGCAAGAATATTGCTGAGGTGCTGGAGATGAGTGTGGAGGAGGCTTTGGATTTCCTCCAGCATTTCCCCAAGGTGAAGAGCAAGCTGCAGACGCTTTACGATGTCGGCTTAGGTTACATTAAGCTAGGGCAGCCAGCCACCACCCTCTCCGGCGGAGAAGCGCAGCGAGTGAAATTAGCCACTGAGCTTTCCCGCCGCTCTACGGGGAAAACCCTTTACATCCTCGATGAGCCCACTACTGGGCTTTCCTTTCATGATGTAGCTGCTTTGTTGAAGGTATTACAGAGGCTTGTCGAAAGCGGCAACACAGTGGTTATTATTGAGCACCACCTGGATGTAATCAAGAACGCCGATTACATCATTGACCTTGGTCCCGGGGCTGGTGATCGGGGTGGTTATGTGATAGCTAGGGGAACCCCTGAAGAGATAGCTCAAAAGGATGGATGCCTTACTGGGCAATACTTACGCCAGGTGATAGAGAAGCACGGCGCCCTCACTTTCGCCCATCCTTCTTCCCATTAGCTTTTCATAACCCCAAAAAGGAAAGGAGACTTAGGCGCTTGCCTGCCACACTGGGACGCCCCTTTTATGGCTGGATAATAGTAGCCGCATGCCTTCTTGTCACCGCTTTTACCTACGGTTTGCAATACTCCTTTGGAGTATTCCTTAAGCCGCTGCAGGAGGATTTTGAATGGACTCGAGCCATGACCTCCTGGGTGCCGGCTCTTTACATGCTTTTCATATGCCTTTTCGGACTCATTGCCGGTTGGTTTACCGACCGGTACGGTCCAAGGGCAATAGTCGGCATCGGCGGCTTCTTCATTGGCCTGGGCCTGGTGCTTACCAGCCGCCTTAGCGCTCCCTGGCAGATATACATCTACTATAGCTTTCTGGTGGGGCTGGGGACAGGTTGTGCCGGCCCCCCCGTATTCACCACGGTATCCAGGTGGTTCTTAGAACGGAGGGGGTTAGCCCTGGGTATTGTCACCGCCGGGATACCCCTGGGAACCATCATTATGGCCCCCTTAGCCAGGTACCTTATCTCTGCATATAGCTGGCGGACTTCCTTCCTGGTGATTGGTTTTGCCGCCTCTGTCATTGTCGCCGCTGCTTTGTTCCTCAAAAAGCAGCCTGGAGAGGCATCGCCCCAAGGCAGAGTGCACGACCAAACAAAGCACGCCCCGGCCTCTGAATTTAAGGGACTCACCTTAGCCCAAGCAATTCGCACCAGCACCTTATGGTTAGTTATCCTGCTACATACCTTTGCCTACACAGGTTTGCTGATGATAATGTATCACCTGGCTGCCCATGCTGAAGATATCGGCATTCCCGAAATGACCGCAGCAACCCTTCTCAGCGTCACAGCCGGTGTTAGCCTCGCTGGCAGGATATCAGGGGGCATCTTTTCTGACAGGTTAGGAAGGAGGCCCGTTTTCGTCTTCTGTTTGCTTCTCCAGGGGGCGATGATGCTCTGGCTAATCAAAGCCACTTCCGTCTGGATGCTCTATCTGTTTGCGGCAATCTGGGGCTTTGGCTACGGGGGTTGGGCACCCCTGATGCCGGCACTAACCGCGGAACTCTTCGGACTGCGCCAGATGGGAAGCATCCTTGGAATGGTAAGCGTCAGTTTTGGCATAGGTGGAATAGCCGGACCAGCCATAGCCGGGTACATATTTACTGCTACTAGCAGCTATTCCACAGCCTGGCTGATAGGAGCGGTAGGAATGTTCTTAGCAGCCATGATTCTCCCGCTCCTCAAGGCACCAAGGATGAGCTAATTATACTTATTCATTGCTGCCACTATCCCCTCCCTCAAGAGGCAGAGGACAGCCTCAGCGACCCTAACGATGGTACCCTCAATAACTGCCCTTTCTTCAGAGCTGAAGTCGCTCAGCACATAGTCAGCAGCATCCTCATCTCCTTGAGGGCGACCAATACCCACTCGAATTCGAGGGAAATCCTGGCTTCCTACCTGGGTGATAATGGACTCCACCCCCTTGTGTCCTCCCGAACCTCCCCCAGAGTAGAAGCGGAGCTTGCCCAGAGGAAGGTCAAGATCATCGTGAATAACCAATAGATTACCGAGGGGAGTCTGAAACCTCTGCATCAGCGATTTCACTGACTTACCACTGAGGTTCATAAAGGTTCGAGGTTTGGCTAGGGCTACTTCTGTACCAGCTATGTGACCGATACCAAATTGAGCCCGGCATCCCCGCTGAGCTAGAGGAATACCCTGCAGTTTGGCAAGCTTATTAATACAGCGAAACCCTATATTATGGCGATTATTGGCGTAGGCTTTCCCCGGATTACCCAAACCAACGATCAAATTCATAGCTTCAACCATTATACATGAGACCCTACCCTTTAGGGTAGAAGCCTTGTTGACCCACAATATGAGACCCTACCCTTTAGGGCAGAAGCCTTATTGCCACCCATAGGTACGAGACC
>CAYWDP010000074.1:0-4731 GCA_964457045.1 uncultured Dehalococcoidia bacterium | reverse complement strand
CGTAACGCTCTAGCAGTTATACCTTTAATCTTATTTACTATATCTGCCACATTATGGGTAGGACGAAAACTTATCAAGGTATGGACATGCTCAGGCTCAACATGTATTCCCAGAAGCTGACATCCCTCTTTTTCACAGGTAGCAGTAACAACGTCAATCAGCCATGAGCCGATTCCTTCTCTTAGTGCCGGTTTCCTGTGCTTTGTACCCCATACCAGATGATAATATAGTCGATAAGAGGCATGCGGAGAGTGCAGAGTTGAAACGTAGTTCTCTTTATCAGGATCGAAATAGTCTGACATGATCCTCCATGGCGGTCTTTAGACCATCCTATAGCGGCATAAATGCCACACTTGACACCCCGGTGAACCTTCCCGCCCTTAAGGGCGGGGTCTCCAAAGCACCATCTATGCTGCTCATTGAGACCCCAGCCTTTAGGCTGGGGAGTATCACTAGCTTTAGCCTCCAAGGTGGTCTTTAGACCATCCATAGCGGCACAAATGCCCACCTGGCACTGAGGTGAAGCTCCCCGCCCTGAAGGGCGGGGTCTCTAAAGCACTTTATACTCTTATTAACTTTAGGAACTCCTCCTCAGTAAGCAATTTAGTGCCTAGAGACCGAGCTTTATCCAGCTTGGAACGGGGATCGGCGCCTACCACCAAGTAGGTTGTCTTTTTGGTAACGCTGGAGCCTACGGCACCCCCCAGCTCTTTAATGCGAGCCTCTGCCTCCGAGCGGGTGAAAGCCTCCAGCCTCCCAGTAACCACAAACTCTTGCCCGGCCAGAGGTAGCTCTCTGGGCTCGGCTGGTGCTTCCTCTAACCTGACCCCTGCTTTCCTCAGCTTGTCGATGATGCGCTGATTCTCCTTCTGCCTGAAAAAGGCAACGACACTTTGGGCTATCTTGGGACCAATGGACGGGACGGAGAGGAGTTTCTCTTCAGTAGCTTCGGCTAATTCATCAATGCTAGAAAGGTTGGATGCCAGAAGCTCGGCTGTCTCCTCACCGATATGGAGTATGCCCAGGGCGAAGATGACCCTCGCCAGGGGTCTGTCTTTGCTCCTTTCGATGGAGCTAAGCACATTGGAAACGCTTTTATCAGCCATCCGCTCCATTCCAAGGAGCTGCTCCCGAGTAAGATAGTAGAGGTCGGCAACATCCTTTACTAACCCCTTCTGGAACAAGGCAGTGCACAGCTTCTCCCCCACACCATCGATATCCATCGCCCCTCGAATGACGAAGTGCTTCAATCTCTCCAGAGCCTGGGCTGGACAAGCAGCGTTGGTGCAGCGGTGCATCGCTTCACCCTCAGGCTTTATCACCTCAGCGCCACAAACAGGGCAGTTAGAGGGCATAAAGAATATCCTCTCCTTGCCACTACGCTTACTGACTATAGGCCCCACTATCTCAGGGATGACCTCACCAGCACGCTGCACAATGACCGTATCACCGATGCGGATGTCCTTACGCCTGATATCCTCCTCATTATGTAAAGCTGCCTGCTTAATCGTTACCCCACCTACACGGACTGGCTCCAGGATAGCATAGGGATTGAGGCTACCTGTCCTGCCTACATTAATGCCAATGTCTTTCAGGATAGTAGTACCTTGTATAGCAGGGAACTTATAGGCAATGGCCCACCTCGGCTCGTGCCCCACAAATCCTAATCGCTCTTGAAGGTCAACGGAATTGACTTTGACCACAACACCGTCAGTCTCATAGGGTAAGCTCTCCCTCTTCTCCTCCCACTCTCGATGATACTCTTCCACCTCTTCGATAGTTTTACAGAGGGTGTTATAAGGACTCACCTTAAAGCCGAGGGACTTGAGGTATTCCATCCTTTTCCAGTGTGTTTCGGGCACCTTCTTTCCCTCAGCATATCCCAAGGCATAGATATAAATGTCCAGGGGACGCTGCGCAGTAATGCGGGGGTCAAGCTGGCGCACCGAGCCAGCTCCAGCGTTCCTGGGATTAGCAAAGAGAGGCAGACCTTCCTTAGCCCTCTCCTCATTCAGCTTCTTAAAGCCTGCCTTAGAAAGATAGACCTCCCCTCTCACCTCGAACCTGGGCGGGGCATCCTTAGGAACAGATAAGGGGATGCTCCTGATAGTCCTCAAGTTCTGGGTCACATCCTCGCCCCGGTAGCCATCACCCCGGGTAGCTCCAGTAACCAGCCTCCCATCAACATAGGTCAGGGCTACTGCCAAGCCATCCATCTTGACCTCACAGACGAAGTCAAAATCTTGCCCCTCGACAAGGTTTGAGGTTCTCTTATGCCAGGCCATCAATTCCTCGTTAGAGAAGGCATTGGCTAAGCTTAACAAAGGCTCACGGTGCTCCACTACACCAAAGGCTTCCACTGGAGCTGCCCCCACCCGCTGGGTAGGGGAATCGGGCGTAATAAGCTCCGGGTGCTCCGCCTCCAGTTGTTTCAACTCCCGCATTAGCTGATCATACTCAGCATCACTTATCTCCGGGCTATCCAGCACATAGTAGCGATAGTTATGATAATTAACCAGATTCCTTAGCTCCTCCACCCTCTGCCTTATCTCGTCTTGCTTACTCATAAGCCATCACCCCACAAAGCAAAATCTACACCCCCCTTTTTAAGTATAGCACAGCCGCTTAATGCAACGAAGAGGTGGAGGAGAGACCATTTAATAATCCCACCTGTCATTCTGAGGTCACCTTGGCGACCGAAGAATCTAGAGACCCTTCCCCCGATAAATCGGGGTCAGGGTGACAATTAAACGCCCTCCAGAGAAGCCTTTTGGCCATTGAACTTCTCCTCAGGTAATGTTAAAATCCAAAAGTAACTCAAGGGGCTGTAGCTTAGCTGGGAGAGCGCCTCCCTTGCACGGAGGAGGTCAGGGGTTCGAATCCCCTCAGCTCCACTGAGATAAAAATGGCTCAAAAGCAGCCCAAAACAGATAGGCAATCTGACCCAAGAAACCGCCTTTATAAGATGATCACTGAGGCTAAGCCAGAAATACTTTGGCAAGCTGAAAGCCTCGGACAACGCTGGGACAGGAAAAGACTGGAAAGACAACTGACAAAAGAAATAAGGGTAAGACTTGCGTATCATTGGCAACGCTATGACGAGCTTGATGCCCCTCAGCGACAAGCGTTAGACGATTACATTACGACCCAAGAAAGGAAAATAAAGCTGGAAGATTTGCTTTGGGAGAAAGGATATAGACACGGTGACCATGTCCTCGTATATGGACCCATAGATGGTGCATTTAAGCAGAGAGTTGTAACCAGATTTGATGGTGAGCCACCCTCTGTCCTACTAACTCCTAGTGAATTACCCAAGTGGGAATATGCTCGTCGTGTTAAACCCGAAGATAAAACTCAACTCAATATCCAACCTGATTTAACTTGCCATGAAACTGGTGGGTTAATCAAGGTTAAATGAACCTCTCAGAGCTTATATGGATTTTGCAGCGCTGGTTAACATTTGTGCCAGCTTGCTTCTAGAAGGAATAGCTGGCAATCAGAAGGTCGGGGGTTGAGTCCCCCATCGACCACTGTTTGCAAATATTCTTTTAAAAGTGCTGAGTTTATCTATGATATGGGTTCGCACACTATAGTTTATCTGGACCAGAATTATCTAAGCAATATGGCGAAAGCTCGTCTTCGAAGGAACAAGGATGAGAGTAGATTCTGGCTCTTATTATTTGATGACCTGAGAGTGGCGGTTTTAACTGATAAGATAGCGTGCCCTGAGTCGCAATTTCAGCGTAAAGAAGCTCGTCTTGATGGCAGGATCGAAGAAACTGTAGGAAGGATTATTGATGAACTTTCTTGGGGATTGGAGTTCAATCCCTATGAAGCCATACTACGCGCACAGATAGAGCACGCGGCATACAGATTCTTGGGAAAGAGCCCACCTCCTATGGAAGCTTGGTCCACAGCATTCAAATCTGACCCACGGGCTCCCGTTGAGAGCAGAATGGAAGATATGTTCGGAACTAAGGGGCGGATATTCCTTTCCTATTCGTTACCAGACCAAGTTATCGAAGAAGACCGTCTATCGAAACTAGAGTTTGCGGACGAGGCTCGGGAAATACTTGATAGATATATTAGTAGCCCTCTTACTTAGCCAGAGCTATTGCTACAAAGCAAGAAGGGTATTGTAGAGGGTTTCATAGGAAAGCGAGCCCAGCACTCTATCCACCAACAATTACAGGAAGATTCATCATTGAGCCAACTAAGGGCACTGGATAGATATAATGAATTGGTGGATTTGTGGAATCGGCTACAACGTATAGGCATAAACATCAACAATTCCAAAATGGTAATGGACTTTGCAGAGTCACAGGAACTCTTAGATAGCCCATTTATTGACATTAACGGTTCCATTTGGGCAATGATAGCAGAATACTATATTCAAGGAAGAAGGACACGGAAAGGTGATTTTTATGATGCACCAATATTAGCCACCGTGCTTCCTTACTGCGACGTTATTACTACGGATAGCTTCATAAAAGAAATCTTGGTTAACAGGCTTTATTTTGATGAAAAGTACAAATGCAAGGTATTTTCAGCCGGTAAAATAGATCGGCTAGCCTTTCAGGCATTAATCAAGAGGCTAAAACCTGAAGAGCGTGGTCTAAGTGGCAAGGCTGAACGCTAGGCTGAAGGTTCTTTTGCCGTCCACTTAGGCCCACCTGAACTCATTGGCATTTCGTCAAAGCTTCCCTTAAAATAAGAAATTCATACTTAGGC
>CAYWDP010000073.1:0-10155 GCA_964457045.1 uncultured Dehalococcoidia bacterium | reverse complement strand
ACCATCGCCCGGGCCCTGGTGAACGAGCCTGCCATCGTTTGGGCCGACGAGCCCACGGGCAACCTAGACAGCGAGACCTCGGCTGAAATCGTGGAACTGCTGCGCCGGTTGAACAAAGAAAAATCGCAGACTTTTGTCATGGTCACCCACGACATCGCCGTCGGTCGCAAGACAAATCGCATCCTCAGAATGGCAGACGGCCGGATCGTGGAGGAGCTTTATGTGGGTGGCTGAACCATGTCCTGGTTAGCCATGAATATAACTAGCACCGAAGGAGGGGGAACATGTTCGCCAGAGTGACGTTATTTGAGATAGATACTCTCAGGATTAGCATCGAGGCAGCGCTGGAACGGTTTAAGGAGTTGGTCATGCCCGAGGCGCAGAAACGGGAGGGATACCAGGGCTTGTATGTGCTGGGCACCCCCGAAGGCAAGGGGGTTATCGTCAGCTTGTGGGCCACTGAAGAAGCGGCCAGGGCTGGCGTGGAGAGCGGATATTACGACGAGCAGCTGGCCAAGTTCGTGGCCGTATATCGCGCACCGCCTGGTCGTGAGCACTATGAGGTATTCCTTGCGGATGTCCCTGGCATGACACAGGGGTAGGCTCTCGTCACTGCTGCAGTCACTCCGTTACCTGCCAAGAGGACACAAGTCGACTAGGGAGCAATAAGAGGCAGCCATGGAAAAGCTATTCGGCATACCAATCAACCAATTGATGGTCACCCTGTTGGTTGTCTTCGGCGTGGGGTTCGCCATCATGGTGGTGGTTGCCCTGCGAAACCGGGTCATGCTGAAGCTAGCAGTGCGCAACGTCCCCCGGCGCCGGGCACAAACGGCTCTCATTGTGCTAGGCTTGATGCTGGCTACCCTCCTCTTCTCCGCCTCGTTCGCCACAGGAGACACGCTGACCCATTCCGTTGAGGTCCTGGCACTGAGTGAGATCGGGGAGGTGGACATAGTGGTGCAGGTAGAGGCACGGGAGGCGTCTGGACAGCTAGCCTACTTCGACCAAGCCTATTTTGATACGGTGCGGGATCACCTAGAGGGCGATCCAGAGGTGTCCCAAAAGGTGGAAGGCATTGCACCTCTGGCTAAGGAGACGGCTCCGGTCGTGGCACCGACCACTCGTCTGAGCGAACCCCAGGTCGACATTCTGGGCTACGCCGAGGAGTGGATGGGTGGCTTTGACCACCTGGTGGATACTGAGGGTAACTTCCTCTCTGTGACTGACCTTGCCTCGAACCAGGTGTACGTCAGCAGCGAGACCGCCCGTGAGCTGGAGGTGGACTCAGGTGACACAGTGTTGGTGTTCCTGGGTTCGCAGCCTACTGCCCTTGAGGTGGCTGGGGTGTATGAGGAAGGAGCTAAACCCGCTGATGAGGTTTCCCTGGTGATGCCCCTGCCCCAGTTGCAGGAGCTAACAGGCAACCAGGGCAAGATAAACTCTATCATTATCACCAACCGGGGAGACGCCATCCAAGGGGCTGCTCACAGCGACGCGGTAGTGTCCAGCCTGGAACCCCTGCTGGAAGGGACGAAATTGGAGGCCGATCCGGTGAAGCAAGACGCCCTGGATGAGGCAAACGAAGCAGGTAGTAGCTTCTCCACCATCTTCCTGGTGTTCGGGCAGTTCTCCATTGCTGCCGGGATTCTGCTCATCTTTCTTATCTTCGTTATGCTGGCAGCCGAACGGAAGCGGGAGCTGGGCATTGCCCGAGCAGTAGGAACGCAGCGGGGGCACGTGATCCGCATGTTCGCCTTCGAGGGGTCAGTCTACGCTCTCATCGCTGCTGCTGTGGGTAGCCTGCTGGGAGTGGTGGTGGGATGGGGAATGGTCCGTATCATAGCAATCGCCTTTGGCCAGATAGACCTTGAACTGACCTACGCCTTTAACTGGCGGAGCGTGGTCATCGCCTACACCCTGGGGATGGTTCTCACCTTCGCCGTGGTCTTGGTCTCATCCTGGCGGGTGAGTCGGCTGAACATTGTGCGGGCCATTCGGGACATTCCCGAGCCTCGCGTCACCCGCAAGACCATCAAGGGGTTGATTCTGAATATCTTGGTGCCGGTAGCAGGAGTCTTCATGACGTTTTCCGGTCTCCAGAGCGAACAGCTAGGCAACTTCATGCTGGGGACCTCTGTGGTAATCATCGGAATGGCCCTGCTGGCACGGCACTTCGGTATTCCGGAACGTGCTGCCTTCACCACGGCCGGACTGGTTCTACTAGGGTGGTGGCTGCTCCCTGGTTCTATCTGGGAGCCAATTCTGCCAGAGATGAAGCAGGGAATTGAGATGTTCTTCCTCTCCGGCATAATGCTGGTGGTGGGGGGAGTGTGGGTCGTCATCTACAATTCAGACCTGCTGCTGACGGGTACGGTGCGCCTCTTCGGGCGCCTCCGTGGCCTAGCACCGGTGCTCAAGACCGCTGTCTCCTACCCCTTGCAGAACCGCTTTCGCACCGGCATCACGCTGGCTATGTTCTCCCTGGTGGTGTTCACCCTCATCGTGATGGCCTTCATCGTCAACTCCATTGGTGTAGTTCTTGAGGACACAGAGAGGCTGTCCGGCGGCTACGATATCCGGGCCAGCACTAGCTACGCTAATCCCATCCCTGACATCCGGGCTGCGTTGCAAGAGACCGACGGTGTCACCCTGGAGGATTTTGAAGCCATTGGCAGCTTCAATGGGGCTCCGGTGAAGGTGAAGCAGGCGGGGACAGACCAGGAACTGACCGACTTCCCCATCCAGGGAGTAGACGCAGCCTACTCCAACAGCGTCACCTACAAGTTCGCCATGATGGCAGAAGGGTACGACTCACCGCAAGAGGTATGGCAGGCACTCCAGGAGGAACCAGGGACGGCAGTAGTGGATTCTCTCCTGGTGCCCGCCAAGGCTAACTACAACATGGGCGGCCCCACTCTGGACTTCCAACTGGAGGGGTTCTTTATAGAAGACGAGACTCTGCCGCAGGTGTATATCCAGGCGCAGGATCCCCGCACCGGGAGCGAGCAAAGCCTCCGGGTTATCGGCGTACTGGAAGCGTCGGCCTTCTATGCTGGCGGCGGGGTGATTACTTCCCAGGAGACGGTGAACACCTTGCTTGGAGAAACAGTGCTGCCCCAGGCTTATATGTTCCGGCTGAGCGATGGCGTGGACGCCGAAGACACCGCTAAGGCATTAGAGACGAGCTTTCTGGAGCACGGGATGCAGGCAGAGGTGATGGCGGAGGAGATCCGCGAGGGTGCCAGGGCCAGCCTGATGATAAACAACCTGCTCCAAGGCTTTATGGGCCTGGGCCTGGTGGTGGGCATCGCTGCCTTGGGTGTCATTGCTGCCCGCTCTGTAGTAGAGCGGCGGCACGAGATCGGGGTGTTGAGGGCCCTGGGCTTTCAGAAGAGCATGGTGCAGCTCTCCTTCCTCCTGGAGTCGTCCTTCGTGGCGTTGCTTGGCATCGCCATCGGCATCGCTCTGGGCGCTGGGCTCTCCGTTCAGATCGTCGACGCCATGGGCGAGGTTTTCGAGGGCATCACGTACCAAGTCCCCTGGCTCAACATTGTGGTGGTGGTCATCATAGCCTACGGTGCTTCGCTGCTGACCACCTACCTGCCGGCGCGACAGGCAGCCCGGGTGTATCCCGCGGAGGCGCTGCGCTACGAATAGCCTCCGCTGGAAGGCTCTATTTCGGAATATGCAAGAGGCACCAGGAGCGAGTTTCTTAGAAATCGCCTTTTCTAAGAAGGCGCCCACAGAGCAAAAGCTCAGGCTATTAGTAGACCACCCCATCCCGGCGGAGTCTCTCGATCTCAGCCTGGGAATAGCCTAAGCCAGAGAGCACCTCATCAGTATGCTGACCCAGGCGGACAGCTAGGCTGCGGACTTCGCCTGGAGTATCCGAGAGCTTGATGCCGATCCCTACCTGCTTCACCTTGCCAAATCTTGGGTGATCTATTTCCAGAAGCATCTGGCGGTGAAGCACTTGAGGGTCCCGGAAGACCTCATCCAAGTCCAAGACCTTGCCCACCGGCACATCAGCCTTAGTGAGAAGGTCGAACCACTCATCCCTGGTCTTGGTCAGGAAGATCTGCTTCAACTCACTCAATACCTCATCTTTCTTCGGACTCGGGGCAAATTCATGCGGAATCAGATCCTCACGGTCCAGAGCACGGCACATATTCTGCCAGAAACGTGGCTCAATGGGGCAAATGGCCAGGTATTTCTCATCCTTGGCCTTATAGACAGCATAATAAGGAACGGTACCACTAGTCATCGTTTCCCCCCGCAGTGGGACAACGCCGGTATAGAAGTATTCTACCGCTCCAGGTACGCCGGCGAGGAGGGATACAACACCGTCGGTCATAGAGATATCTACCAATTGACCTCGGCCGGTCCTCTCCCGAGCACAGATAGCCAGCAGGACGCCGATGGTTGCGTTCAGATATGCGACGGCCATATCGGCCACCACATTGAGGGCCATCACCGGGGGGTCATCGTGGCGCTCGCCGGTAAGACCCAACACGCCACCCATACCGGAATAGTTAGCATCGTGACCAGGGAAGCTCCGATAGGGACCGTCCTGACCGTATCCGGAGACAGAGCAGTAGATAATCCTGGGGTTTATCTGGGCTAGGTTTTGGTAGCCCACGTTCATGCGGTCCATCACCCCAGGACGGAAGCTCTCGATGACAACATCATAAGTCCGGGCCAATTTTTGAAAAATGGCTTGCCCTGCTTCGGTCCTCAGGTTAAGTGCCAGGTCCTTTTTATTCCGGTTGGTCGCCATATAAGCAATCATCCTCTCGGACTCCTCATCCGACTGCGGGAAATAGGCTAGGCCATCGCCAACTCCCCGATGTCCGCCTCCAGGGGGCATATCGATCTTGAGCACCTCAGCCCCCATGTCTCCCATGGTCATGGAGACCAGGGAAGCTGGACCCAAACCAGTGATGTCTAGTACCTTAATACCGCTAAGTGCTGATGCCAATTTGAAACTCCTTTCTATGGTCCCGAGGGTCAATCTCGGTGGTCTCGCCAAGTGGATAGCGCTTGGTACCGATAATATGCACACCGCACTTGGCTGTCAAGCCCGCTCAGAATCTACAAAGCACCCCACCCCTTCTCCCTGCTAAGCCCCGAAAACCGTCTCCAGAAACTGCTTCAATATCCTGGCGGTAGCCCCCCAAATTACCCGATCACCATATTGATAGAAATATTGAGGGATGAGCTCGCCCTGGAGAGGTTGTAGTTCCTCCCGAAAGTTGCTTCTGTCTAAGAGGGCTGCCAAGGGAACCTCGATTATTTCCTCCACTTCCTCAGGATTTGCCTTAAATTCGTAAGGGTAGGGGATAGCTGCCACAAAAGGGGAAACAACGTAGTTAGTGGTAAAGGTGCACATGCTATCCAGCTCCCCTAGAATCTCCACATCCTTGGGATTGAGGCCTATTTCCTCCCAGCTCTCTCTAAGAGCCGTGTCCATAAGGCTCTTGTCCCCCGCCTGGTGAACTCCACCGGGGAAGGAAATCTGCCCTCTGTGGTCATTGACCGTCTCAGTTCTTTTGGTCACTACAAGATAGTGCTCACCCGCCTTCTCATACAAGGGTATGAGGACAGCAGCCGGCGTGAAGCCTTCAGCTCCAATAGCCCTTTTCTGCCTCTGAGAAAGGGCATGTCGAACATCTTCCTTAGTTATTCTTCTATACAAAGCTTCCCCCAAAGCTCTTTAACCCTGGCTTCCACCTCACTTAAAGTGCCATTGGTATCGATCACTACATCGGCATACTTTATCCTCTCCTCTGAAGGAAGCTGAGAGTGGATACGGGCCAAAGCTTGAGTTTCAGAGAGCCCACTGCGTTGACAAAGACGACGCACTGCTGTTGCCTCAGTAGCTGCAGTGACCCAAACCTGATCCACCAAATCCAACCAGTTAGCTTCCACCAACAGCGGTGCTTCAAGCACTACCACTTCAGCCCCCTGCTGCTTAAGCTCCTCGATCCTCTTCTCTGCTATGCGATACATCCTGGGATGCATTATCTGATTCAGTCGTGCCAAAGCCTCGGCATTATTAAAGACAATGTCACCCAGCTTTGGGCGGTCAACCTCACCTCCAGCTTTAAGAATCTCCTTGCCAAAAGCATTGACCACCTCCTGCCATGTCTCCGTATGGGGCTTGAGAGCCTCATGACCGATCTCGTCAGCACTCAATACCACAGCGCCCAACTGAGCCAGAAATGAGGAGACAGTGCTTTTGCCACTGCCGATACCCCCAGTAAGACCTATGACTATCATTCTTGCCACTTACCTACCCTATGAGTATAGGCAAGTGGAGAGACACTTTCAAATCTCACTGCCTCAGTGTTTGACAGGGCACTTCATTTAGGATATCTTATGGGTTGACCACTTCTGAAAGGAGGGACATGACTGAAGAAAAGAGACCGACTCTGGAAGAAGTAAAAGCCTTCATAGGAAAGAAGAAGAAAGAGACGCTTGAGATAGACAAAAGCACGATTCGCCTCTTTTGCCAGTGTATAGGGGACACCAACCCTAAATGGCAAGACACGGCTCCCCCGGGCCTGACCACCACAGCGATGATCAGCGGGGGGGCACTGGCAATAGAGGTCCCTCGGCCCTATAAGCGAAGTGTAGCTGCCGGGGCTGATTGGGAGTTCCACAAGACCATCAAACCTGGCGATGCAATTACTACTACCCACGAGTTCGCCGAGGTTCAAGACAGGTCAAGTGAGAAAGGCCCAAGGGTTCTCCTAATATATAAGTCGACCCATCGGAACCAGAAGGGTGATGTGGTAGCCGTAAGCACCAATAGCATAATGAGCTACTAAAATATAGAAGGAGGTCAAAGTTATGGCTCAGCTTTACTATGAAGATGTTCAAGAAGGCAGTGAAATACCCACTCTGGAGAAGCTGCCGACAACACGAACGCTGGTAATGTGGGCAGGGGCTTCAGGCGACTTCTTTGAGCTCCACTACGATAAAGATTTCGCCAATTCCATGGGATTCCCCAAAGTCCTGGTTCACGGGAGGCTGGAGGCAGCCTTCTTGACTCAAATGCTAACCGATTGGATTGGCGATCGGGGAGAGCTAAGGAAACTGAGCGTCCAATATCGAGGTAATGCTTTCCCAGGTGACAAGTTACTATGCAAGGGGAAAGTAACCAAAAAATACGTTGAGGGTGGGGAGAATCTTGTAGAATGTGAGATTTGGGTGGAAAACCCTGCTGGACAAAGGATTACCCCTGGTACAGCTGTGGTTGCCCTCCCTGGAAAGAGGAGCCAGGTTAAGAGGAGTAAGAGTTAAGATGGTCGAAAGACTAAAGGGTAGAAATGCAGTGGTAACCGGTGCTGGCAGGGGGATTGGCAAGGCAATAGCCCTGGCACTGGCTGAGGAAGGAGCTAACGTTGTCGTCTGCGACCTGGGGGTAGCCACAGATGGAACGGGAGCCGACAAGTCCCCTGCCGATGAAGTAGTAGTAGAGTGCCAGAAATTTGGGGTAAAAGCAGTTGCTCATTACGGTGACGTGTCCAGTTTCAAGGCCGCTGAGAAAATGGTCAAGGCTTGTGTGGATAACTTCGGCCGAATAGACATCCTGTGTAATGTTGCCGGAATTGACAAACCCAGGATGATCTGGAATATGTCGGAAGAAGAGTGGGACATGGTGATAGCAGTACACCTCAAGGGAACCTTTAACCTCACCAGGCATGCTGCCCCCCTGATGCGGGAACAGAGATACGGGAGGATAATAAACTGTGTCTCGGAGGCTTTCATAGGTGGCCCAAGTCATCTGAACTATGCTGCCGCCAAAGGGGGAATCGCCACCCTGACCTACGGCACTGCTCGAGAGCTGGGAAGATATGGAGTGACTTGTAATGCCTTTATCCCTCGAGCATGGACAAGAATGACTGCCGATGAAAAAGTGATCGAGGGCATAAAAAAGAGGATCGCCGCCGGCCTTATGCCCCAAGATCAACTTGACAAAATGATGCGGGAGTTGGCAGATGCTTCCTACTTTGCTCCCTTTATAGCCTACCTGGCTAGCGACGCGGCTGCTGATGTAAACGGTCAAATATTTCTCACCTCAGGGACTGAGGTTGGGCTCTGGAGCCAGCCTCAGGTGATAAGAAAAGTGCCCAGAGACTGGAAAACGGAAGGTCGATGGACCTTTGAGGAGATAGAAAAGCTTGTGCCGAACAAGTTGCTCGTCGGTTATGTCAACCCAGCCCCACCACAGCCAGAAGAGAAGAAATAACCAGTGTCAATCACGAAGGAGGATCACCGATGGCTGATCGACTAAAGGGCAAGAATGCGATAATAACCGGTGCTGGCAGCGGCATCGGCAAGGCAGTAGCTCTGGCTCTGGCCCAAGAGGGCGCCAACATCGTGGCTTGCGACCTTGGAGGAGCTACGGACGGAACGGGAGCAAGCAAGGGGCCCGCCGACGAGACGGCCGCCGAGTGCCAGAAGATCGGAGTGAAGGCAGTTGGCCAGTACGGCGATGTGAGCGATTTCAAGGCTGCCGAACAGATGATACAAGCATGCATAGACACCTTCGGTCGGATAGATATCTTATGTAACGTAGCTGGAATTGACAGGGCCAGAATGATCTGGAACATGTCGGAAGACGAATGGGACCAGGTGATAGCTGTCCACCTCAAGGGCACCTTCAACATGTCGAAGCATGCTTGCGTCCGCATGAGGGAGCAAAGGTATGGCAGGATACTGAACACAATCTCCGAAGCCTGGGTGGGGACTGTAGGACACGTAAACTACGGTGCCGCCAAAGGGGGTATTGCCAGTTTGACCTATGCAACTGCCTGGGAGATGGGCAGGTACGGCGTGACGTGCAATGCCATTTGCCCCAGAGCGGCGACAAGGATGACCATGGGACCAGAGGTACTTGCCGGCTACAAGAAGAGGGTAGAGTCCGGACTCTGGACCCAGGAGAGGTATGATGAGGTAACCCACGTGGCCACCGCAGACTATTTGGCCGTGATTCCGGCTTTCCTCTGCAGTGACGCTGCCGCCCATATCAATGGCTGCGTATTTGGCGCCTCCGGCGCCAACTTCTCCTACTGGGCACCCGCCCATGAGTCAATCATCTTTGGCAGGGACTGGGACAAGCATGGGCCATGGACATGGGAAGAGATCGAGAAGTGTATGCCTACCTTACTGAAGGGCTATGTTAATCCAGCCCCACCTGAGGAAAAGAAATAGCCGCTTGCCCACCAACCCGTAGAGCTTGGTGGCAATCAAGGTTTCTCCAGAGGATGTCCAAAACCACATGTAGGAGTGTTTGTCCCCGACCCTCGTGGTCTCCCGAAAGGCGGGAGGGGACAAGCCCCGGGGAGATACACTCCTACAAGAATGTGAAATAAGGTGGAATACTTAAGCTATGGGAGAGAGGCTAAAAGATAAAGTAGCCATAGTTACTGGGGGAGGGAGGGGAATAGGTGCAGCTATTTGCACAGCCTTTGCTAAGGAGGGTGCCAGTGTAGTGGTGTCTGATATTGATATTGAACCCGCAAAGGAGATAGCAAAGAGGATCGAAGACCAGGGAGGAAAAGCCATCGCCATCAAGACCGACGTTTGTAATAGGCAGGAAGTCGAGGAGTTAGCTAAAGCCACTATTGATACATTTGGCAAGATAGACATACTGGTCAATAATGCCGCCATACTCCGTGTTGTATCCATGTTTAAAATGACTGAAAAGGACTGGGATGAAGTGGTGGACATCTGCCTTAAGGGGAGTTTCAATTGCACCCAGGCGGTTACCAAATACATGGTGGCCCAAGCCAAGAAAGCCAAGGAAGAGGGCAAGGAACCGCCTGCTCGGAAGATAATCAATTTCACTTCAGCTTCTGGGATTAGGGGCAATCCAGGTCAGGCTAGCTACAGCGCTGCCAAGGCTGGCATTATAGGGTTGACCAAATCCAATGCTGAAGAGTTTGCCCGATACAATATCCTTGTTAACGCTATTAGCCCGCTAGCTTTGACCAGGATGTCAGAAAGCGCCAAGGAGGATTTGGAACAGCGTATCCCCTTAGGCAGGCTTGGTGACCCAGAGAAGGATATCGCTCCAGTAGCCGTGTTTCTAGCTTCTGATGATGCTAACTATATAACCGGGCAGGTTATCGTTGTCAGCGGTGG
>CAYWDP010000072.1:6935-10249 GCA_964457045.1 uncultured Dehalococcoidia bacterium | reverse complement strand
TTGCTATGGCACTTTTTGACGTTCCTTCAGCGCTCGCTGCACAGTGCGTTGGCTTACCCTAAATCTTTGGGCTATTTGCTTTACACCTTCGCCTTGGGTGTAAGACCGAAAGATCTCCCGGTTGCGAATCTCCTTCCTCTGACGCTGTCTCCCTCTGGGCATGTCCTCGACACAATAGGGGAGAGGGCAGTTAAGACAAGAGGGGGCAAGTTCACAGCCTTCATCCTGATAGTGCTCCAGCAGGTCTTTCCTCGGCAAATCCATCAACGCCCTCCTGGGTCAGTCGCTCCATAGTAGCACGTATGTTCTACAACGTCAAGGGATTTCTGTCAGTGAACCAGCCAGCGCTGCTTCTTCGGTGGATGCTCTGAGGGTGTTTAGCAACTCAAACTGTCATTGTTACGAAAATAGGGTTTTTCCCCGTTCGCCCTGAGCCTGTCGAAGGGCCGTTCATGGTTCGACAAGCTCACCACGAACGGTGTCCGGCACATCTATTTTCATTGTCCGTGGTGCCAATAATTGGCATGATAGATTGCGAGCGAAGCGAAGCAATCTCACTATTGCTGCCAGAGATTGCTTCGGTACTTTGTGCCTCGCAACGACAACTTAACACTCCCAGGTGCTCCTAGTTGAGGCTGCTGAAGAGGCTGTGTATAATGGAGGCAGGCAGGGCTGAAATGAAAGCCGTCATCTTAGTCGGTGGGGAAGGAACCCGACTCCGTCCCCTCACCTGTAATATCCATAAAGCTATGGTTCCTGTTCTAAATAAGCCCTTTTTGGAGCACATGATTCATTACCTCAGAGGATATGGTGTAGATGATATTATCCCTACTTTGTGCCATCTCCCCGAGCATATTAAGGACTACTTTGCGGATGGCAGCAAGTTCGGAGTGAAGCTAAGCTATGTCATAGAGGAGTCACCTCTAGGCACAGCAGGTGCAGTGAAGAATGCCAAAAGTTACCTTGACGACCTTTTCTTTGTATTCAATGGTGACATTCTTACCGATATAGACCTGCGAGCGATGCTATCCTTCCATCGTGGAAGGAAGGCAAAAGCCACTATTGCCCTGACCCCGGTAGAGGATCCAACCTTCTATGGAGTGGTGGAAACCGACCTTCAAGGAAAGGTGAAGCGCTTCGTGGAAAAGCCATCGCGGGAGGAGGTAACTACCAATCTGATCAACGCCGGCATCTACATCTTAGACCAAGAGATTCTACAGGACATACCCACAAATACCCCTTTTATGTTTGAGCGCCACCTATTTCCTGCACTTCTTGCCAAGGGGGTGCCCATCTATGGCTTCCCTTCTCGTGCTTACTGGATAGACATCGGCACCCCTGAGAAGTATCTGCAAATGCATCATGAGCTTCTCCAAGGGAAGAGCACCGCAACCCTTTGCAGCCAGATCAGGGATAAGGGAATAAGCCGCCAGGCTCTCATTCACCCTACAGCCGAAATAGAAGGCTCAGTAATAATAGGAAGCGGCTGCAGCATCGGCCCAGGCGTTCGAATAGTAGGACCAGCTGTTATAGGTGAGGGCAGCAAGATCCTCGACCAAGCGAAAATTGAAGGGGCTGTCCTGTGGCGCAATGTTCAGATAGGGAAGCAAGCTACCTTAAAAGACTGCATTGTAGGTGATAATAGCTTTATTGGCGATGGCAGTTTCATCGCCCTGGGTTCGGTAATTGGTGACAATATAATAATAAACCAGGGCAGCCACCTGTCGCCTGGCACCAAGATCTGGCCCGATACCAGGATTTAGCCTAATCCCCCTCCAATACACCCACGCCCAAAGCACCTGGGCCAAGGTGCGTCCCCGTTACTGCGCCAACAGTGGAAATATAGATACGCTCTTTGGGGAATATGCCATCCAGATATTGAGCCAGGGCTGTAGCTTCCTCTGGAATGGTAGTATATTCCACTGCCATTTCCCTGATATTGCTGAAGCCTGTGGCAAACCTTTGTAGATGTTCAATAGCTTTAGCCCAAGTGCGCTCCCTGGCTACAGGGGTGGCAATGCCATCCTTTATGGTGAGTATCGGCTTGAAACTCAATAGAGTGCCGAGGAGAGCTTGTGCCGCCCCAATGCGCCCGCCCTTCCTTAGGTACTCCAGTGTATCGAAAGCCATGCGTGCATGCACCTTAGGAGTGGCCCTCCTCACCATATCAATGACTTGATCCAGGTTTGCTCCTGCCTGAGCCTCCTTAGCAGCAGCAATAACGATGAGCCCCAGAGCCATCAATACAAGCTGGGAATCGATCACCTCCACCCGGCAGTCTTTCCTTTTCCTTAGCTCTTTGCCTTGCAAGGCAACATCATAGGTAGAGCTCATTTTGGAAGAAATCATGATGGCCAGGATTTCATCAGCTTGCTCAGCCATCTGATCACATACCTGAGCAAATTCACTTGGTGACACACTGGCAGTGGTAGGCAGGGATTTACTGTTTCTCAGCTTCTGATAGAACTCCGCCGCGCTCAAGTCAACCCCATCACGGTAAACTTCACTGCCAAAATGAACGTATAGGGGTATTACCCAAATCCCCAGTTCTTTGGCTACTTGAGGGGGGATGTCAGCAGTGCTATCGGTGACTATCTTTACTGTCATTTCTTTGGATTATGTGCCATTGTAGAGCGGCAGGTTTGAATCTGTCAAATTGTTGACCTATGCTATTGGGGGAAACTAGAATAAGATTGTTTCCCATCGGGTCGGGGTGAATCACGCTTAAGAATGAAAATCCTAGGCATTATGGGTAGCCCCCGAAAGAGAGGGAATACCGATCTGCTCCTGGACGAGACTTTAAGAGGAGCGAAAAGTCAAGGAGCAGACGTGGAGAAGCTTATAGTAAGTGAGCTGGATATTTCTCCTTGCCGCGAAATCTACGGCTGCCTGAGAGATGGCAATTGCGTTATAGACGATGACATGCAGCAGGTTTATGTCAAACTTATGGAAGCTGACCATATAATCTTAGCTTCCCCTATGTTCTTCTACGGGCTTACCAGCCAGGTCAAGGCTCTTATAGACCGTTGCCAGGCACTATGGGTCAGAAAATACATCCTAAAACAGATTCCACCACGCACCACAGAAAGGAAGGGCGTTTTCATCTCTGTCGGGGCTACCAGGGGCAAGAGGTTGTTTGATGGGGCAATAATGACCCTGAAATACTTTTTTGATGCCATAGATGTGGAGTACAGCGCTGAACTCCTCATTCGCGGCGTTGAAAAGAAGGGGGAAATTAAGAAACACCCCACGCTGTTATCGGAGGCGTTCCAAATAGGGAGAAGGTTGGCTCAAGGTCAAAAATAGGCTAACTA
>CAYWDP010000072.1:0-6835 GCA_964457045.1 uncultured Dehalococcoidia bacterium | reverse complement strand
CGGAGGCGTTCCAAATAGGGAGAAGGTTGGCTCAAGGTCAAAAATAGGCTAACTATAGTTAAACTTAGAACTCGTCTCAAAAATCTCCTTCTTGAAGAATGCGTGATTCGGGCTAGGCTAACTGCCTCCTTTTGGTTATCCAGATGCTCAAAAGGAAACACGCCACCAGGTAGATTGCCATTGCGAGGATGCATAGACTGATATTTGGAGTTTCGAGCACTCCAGGTGGCATATCGTGGGGAGTGCCTCCTGGCAAAAGAGCCTCGTATCCACCATAAACAGTGAACACAGCGTCACCAGCCGTAGACAAGAGAAACCAAGTTGGCTGACCAGCCATCATGAGAACCCCCTCAATAACCCCGGAAATAACCATAATGAAAACAAGCGTTATGACAGTAGCTCCCATAGCCCCCTTTGATACCGAGCTAAAGAAGAAGGTCACCGAGAGGACGCTACCGGCATAGAGGACCCATAGTCCAAACGATTCAGCCGTCTCAATCGGGATGTGTCTATATATCGCTAAGAGGGAAATACAAATAATCACATGCACAAAGAGGGTGAGTAATATCACGGCTATATAGCATGCAAGATATTTTCCCATCACCAGGGTGCTTCGCCTAACTGGGTTTGTGAAAAGGATGTAGCCGGTTTTTCCTTCAAACTCCCCGGCTATGGCATCTCCGGCAAAAAAGACTGCCCCAAGAGACGTCAAGGCTGCGCCAAATGAGAGCAAGGCAGCCATCCTCATTATGTCATCCGGGTAGCCTTCACCCAGTGTCGGCAAGCCGATGATGACTGCCAATTCAGCGATAAGTGTGAGCCCGAGAATCACATATAGCCGTTTTCTTCGCAGGTGCTTCAGGAACTCATACCGTGTGACTACCTTTAACCTTTCGAATTCACTCAAAGGGACCCCCCGTCAACTCGAGGTATGCTCGTTCAAGCGAGTGGTATTTTCCCTCCAGTTGAGCAATATCATCGTAGACAAGCAACCGTCCGTGGTCTATTATGGCTACCTTTTTGCATATCTGGGCAACCTCGACAAGTTGATGTGAGGCGAAAAATACTGTTTTCTCCTTTCCTACTCCCTCGATAATCTCTCGGAATTCCACCACACCCCTGGGATCAAGCCCCAGAGCCGGTTCATCCAGGATTAGAACTGGTGGATCATGTAGTAGAGCCTGTGCCAAGGCTAGACGCTGCTTCATGCCCCTGGAGAACTTTCCTATCTTAACAGTGTCCCACTCCTCAAGTCTGACCAGGCGGATTACTTCCTCTATCCTGCGTCTTAACCCATCCCCTCGCATCCCCCGAAGCCTGCCAAGGTAGCTGAGGGTTTCTTCAGGGGTAAGGAAAGGATAGAACTCCGGCGTCTCCACGATAGTGCCAATTCTGGAAAGGGCCTGCTCTGGCCTTTCCACTACATTGACGCCATCGATGTAAGCCGCACCGGAAGAGGGGCGGAGGAGCCCACACAGAATCTTGAGGGTTGTGCTCTTGCCGGCGCCATTGGGGCCGAGGAGTCCGACCTTCTCGTTCTCTTCTATTCTTAGGCATAAGTTATCAAGAGCCAGAAACCGGTTGTAATACTTACTTAGGTTGTCGATGACGATAGGTTGGCGCATTCTATCACTCATTAGATAAAGGCTAGGGTTAACCCTCTAGGTGCCCGGTGTCATTCAGCAGACGAAGCCTACACTTATCATTGATGACTTGGATCACAGTGAGAGAGGCGTTAGCCACCTCAAGGCGACGATAAATGCTGGTGCTCACATCGAGGCAGTAAGCTACTAATAACCTCACAATGACATCATGAGTCACCATTAACACCTGCTGACCTTGATTGACCTGGGTGATATTCTTGAAAGCTGCTATCGCCCTCTGCCGAACCTGAGCCAGGCTTTCCCCGCCTGGCATTTGAATATCAGAGGGGTCCCTTTTCCAGGCACGCCATAAGTTGAGGAACTTTGCCTCAATCTCATCAGCAAACATACCTTCCCAGGCACCAAGCCTGATCTCACCTAACTCATCCAACCTCTGAACTGACAGAGAATGCAGTGAGGCGATTATCTCCGCAGTTCTAAAAGCCCTCTTCAGAGGGCTGCTATAAACCGCAGTAATTGCCCAATGACTCAATCTTTGTGAAAGTTGCTCCGCCTGCCAGACGCCCTCCTCACTTAAATCCTCGTCAATCCACCCCATGTAGCGCCCGGTTATATTTGACTGGGTTTGGGCATGTCTTACCACAAGCAAGGTCGTATTCATGCTAGACACTGAAGAGAAAGGTAATTACGTCTCCATCCTGAACGATATAGTTTTTACCCTCCAGGCGGAGCAAGCCCTGCTTACGTGCTTCAGCCAAGCTGCCACATTTGATTAAATCATCGTAGCCAGTGACCTCAGCTCGAATGAAACCCCTCTCCATATCGGAATGGACTTTACCTGCCGCTTTAGAGGCAGGAGTATCGCAGTGCACGGTCCAGGCCTTTACCTCCCCAGAGACGATAGTAAAAAAGGAGATCAGCCCCAAAAGCTGATAAGAAAGCCTGATAATACGGTGAACCCCTTCTTCGTCAGCGCCCATGGCTGAGCGAAACTCCACAGCCTCCGCCTGGCTAAGCTGACTCAGCTCCATTTCCAGCTCACCGCAAACGGCAACCACCTGGAACTGGGGATAGTGAGACCTCAACTCCTCCTCAAGGGCGGAGGCTTGAGATAATTGCTCCTCCCCGATATTAAGCACCACCAGCAAGGGCTTGGCGGTAAGGAATTGATAATTCTCCGTCAGCTTAGCCTCCTCCTTAGTCAGCGGCTGCTCACGAAGTGGCATCTCTTCTTCCAGAGCAGACTTGATCCGCGAAATGAGGGCTTGCTCTCGAAGGAGGTTCTCCCGCTCCGGGGATTTCGCCCCTTTGAGGGAGTTCTCTATTCGAAGTAGCCTCCGCTCAATAATGGCCAGGTCAGAGAAGACAAGCTCCAAGTCCATAATACCAATGTCTCGCACTGCATCCACACTACCTTCACTATGAGGAATCCTTTCATCCGGGAAGGCTCTCACTACATGGATGAGGGCATCTGCCTTACTGAGGTAAGCTAGCAATTCACCACTCAGCCCCTTCCCCTTAGGGATAGCCACGTCTACATATTTCACCTCAGCAGGGACAGTTCTTTTGGGCTTGAAGATGGCTTGCAGTCCCTCGAGACGGGGGTCCGGTACCTTAGCCACTCCGAGATTTGGCTCCAAGGCAGTGGGGGCAAAGGCGCCTACCTCAGCTTTACCCTTGGTCAGGCTATTGAACACAGTGGTCTTGCCACTCTTGGGCAGACCAATAATGCCGATTTCCATTTTGCTAAATCTATCCTATCATACTCAGCTATAGCCTGCCACTTATGATGCGGTAAAGTAAAAAGACCTCACCCTAAACATCGTTAGCTATTCGCCCCAAGCTTTCGTAGTTGCCTGATTTATCAGGCTCTTATTTGCCCCCCGACATATCGGGGGCAAATACATTTTTAAACAAACGCCTTCCAGGCAGGATTGCTAAACGAGCTGCTATTGATGTGGTAGAATGAGAAGGGTTGATCAGCCTTGCTCTACATATTGTTTGGTGCCAATGATTTCTCCCTCCGGGGTAGACTGGAGGAGCTTAAAAGGGGGTGGGGCGATGAGGAGTCGCTGGCAATCAACACTACCCTTTTTGAAGCTCGCCAGCTAACCCTACCTCAGCTAATCAACGCCTGTGATGCTGTCCCCTTTCTGGGAGAAAATCGACTGGTAATTGTAGAAGGGTTGCTCAGCCGCTTCGAGCCAAAAGCAGCAGGGCGCTACCCTGAAATTGGTGAATGGGGTGCTCTAGGTGATTATGCCCCTAAGCTTCCTCCCACTACCCAGCTTATATTCATCGATGGCAAGATAACTAAGAATAATCCTTTGCTCAGGAGACTTGCCCCCGTCTCCAAAGTCCAGGAATTCCCTCTCCTAAAGAGTGCCAAATTGCAGCAGTGGATTCACTCCCAAGTGGCAGAGCGCAGGGGAAGTATTTCACCCCGGGCAGTGAGACTCCTTACTGAGCTAGCTGGAGAAAATCTGTGGACATTGGCCAACGAGATCGAGAAGTTACAGCTCTATGCTAAGGAGAGGCGTATTGAAGAAGAGGACGTGCAGCAGGTAACCAGCTATGCTCGGGAGGCAAATATCTTTGCCATGGTGGACGCTGTTGTAGAGAGAAGGGTTCCCACAGCAATGCAGCTGCTACATCAACTACTAGCCGAGGGGATGGCCCCCCCTTACCTTTTGTTCATGCTCACCCGGCAACTTCGCCTAATGGTTCAGGCAAAAGAGCTTAGTGCCCAAGGGCTTTCTTTAATGGAGAAGCAAGAGCAGCTAGGCTTGTCCCCTAGTTACCCCATTGACAGGCTTTTGAGGCAGTGTGCCGGCTACTCCATGCCACGGCTGGTGGAGGTCTACCGAAAGCTTCTAGAAACGGACCTCGCCATCAAGACAGGAAAGTGGAAGGATGAGCTAGCCCTCGACCTTCTACTGGCTGAAGTAGGCGGTTAACCTACAGCATAAAAGAAACTGCTATGCGGATAATCACCAGATTGAGTGCCGCATCTAGTGTCCTGCTTTAACTGTCTTGAGGAATAAGATGACAGCATTACCATTGCTATTAGTATTAAAGCAACTTGTCTACTCATAGGTATTATATAGTATATGTCACAGTAAAGTCCCTGTGTGCAATTTCATCTCTCCAAATCCGCCCGGCTGGGCTTATAACAGCAAGCTCTTCTATAATCTCCTTACTTTCTTATCAGGTAGCGACGGAAAATAGTGCCTGCTGCCAGACTGGTAACCGCTCCTATTCCGATGATAACCCACACCCAGGAAGATGCCCTCCATGGCTCCCCCTCAGTAGTAAAGGAGGTCTCTGTTGACCAGTCAGACCAGCACAACCCGCCAGGGCAAGGGCCCCAAATAGGATGATCATAAATCTGCCGATGCCTTACCCTCCAGTAGTAGGTTGTTGAGTGGGTCAGGGTTCCGATCGGGACAGCGATGCTGGTTACATTGTCAGCATCTCTCCCACTATCGAAGACGGGACTGGAGTAGTTCCCAGGCTTTGTGGTTATCTGCCACTGTGAGGCAGCATGGGCATCTCCTTCATGGTCAGAGAAGACTGATGACTGAAGGACAAGAGTCAAGCTGACATCAGTTGCCCCATCTGGAGGTGAGATATTAATGGGTTGGCTTGGAACCTGATTAGCGATGGTGCTAAAGTGAGTCTCCGCTGACCAGTCAGACCAGTTCCCATAGCTATCCTTGTGCCTTACCCTCCAGTCATAGCCCGTATAGTAGTAGAGGGTCCCCACTGGGATGGTAATGCTAGTCAAATTACAGGTATCCTCCTCGCTGTCGAATACAGTCCATCGAATGTTATGAGTTCCGACTGTTGTTATCTGCCACTGGGACGCAGCATGGGTATCCCCTACGTCTGGGTCGAAGAAAGCCGAGGACTCGAGGAGGGGAGTCAAGCTGACATCGGTGGCCCTATCCACAGGAGAGGTGTTAGTCGGCTGAGCGGGAGCTTCATTAGCATATTGAAGCACACCCCCACCCCTCACCTCGAACTTGCCAATAGTCCCCCTTATCGCTGCCTCAAGATTAGGGTAGAGGAAGGTGATCTCTGCACCTTTGGCAGAGCCATACCCAAATAGTGTAGTAAAAAAGATTGAAACCAGTGCCAAAATCGCTATGGCCTTCAGACGTTTTTCCATTCTTGCTTCACCACAAGACCTCTACCCCTCTCGCCTCAAGTTGCGGGATGTAGACATCGATTGACTCGGTGCTCAAGGGATTGTCTGTCAAATCCACCCGATCCCCCTTAGAGAGCCCTGGGTTGTTCACAAGAGGCTCTATGTCGCTTATTTGATTCCCACTGAGATATAAGTGTCTCAAATTGGCAAGGTTTTCGAGTGGTGAGACGTCGCTTATGTGGTTGTCCGAGAGATGTAGCATTGTCAGATTGGTGAGGTTGGCAAGTGAGGTGATGTCGACTATCTGGTTACCATCAAGTAACAACCCTGACAAGCTCGTGAGGTCAGAGAGTGGGGTGACATTGATTATCTGGTTCCCAGAAAGGAACAGTGCTATCAGGTCAGTGAGTTTGGAAAGAGGTGCAATGTCTTTTAGCTGGTTCTCTGTAAGGCGTAGCTGTTCTAGATTGGTCAGGTTGCCAAGCGGGCTGATGTTACTTATCTGATTGTCCTCAAGCTCGAGCGTTGTGAGGCTAGTGAGGTTCCCGAGTATACTGATATCAGATATCCGGTTAACACCAAGATCTAAGCTTCTCAGGTTGATAAGGTTGGCAAGTGGTGAGATGTCGCTTATCTTGTTATCCTGAAGACCCAAGTGTGCGAGTTCGGTGAGATTCTTCAGCGGCGTAATGTCGCTTATCTGGTTTTCAACAAGCACTAGCTTCGTTAGATTGCCACAGTGTTCTAGTCCAGAAAGATCTGTAATGCGCTCAAAATTGGCATCAAGCTCAGTAAGGCCCTCAAGGTCAGACAGTTCGATATCTCCACTAGGCTTTCCTATTGCCTCTCTTATGGCTGCCTCAAGATTCGGGTCAGCAAAGATCCCTCTATCAGCGCACCCAACAAGCGGAGTAAGAAGGATTGAGACAACGGCCAAGATTGCTATGGCCTTCAGATGTTTTTCCATTCTCGCTTCACCACAAGACCTCTACACCTCTTGCCTTAATGGGAAATGAAAGCTGTTTCCTTGATAACAAAGCTTGACCACTCACTCAATCCCTCTTACCCGAATCTCAACTCC
>CAYWDP010000071.1:9382-10452 GCA_964457045.1 uncultured Dehalococcoidia bacterium | reverse complement strand
GTGTAAGCTACCGCAGCTGCCTTCTCTGTATTCCGGCTAATCGTTGCCGCCCAAACGGCACCAACGCCAGCGAAATACTTATCTCCAAAATAGCCGGCGGTTACGGCAAAGACAGGACACTCGTAGAGACACCCACCACACCTGAGGCAATATAGTGCTTGACGCAGTATCGGGCGCTGGGCCAACTCAGTCCTACCAGCATCCATAAAAATAACATGGAACTCTCGTGGACCATGGGCACCGTAGGTGGTCACCTTCTCGATGTCACCGGTCTTGCTGGGGCCAGAAACCAAGCTGACATAGGAGGGAACGGTATAATTGGCATACCTCCAGGTTACCTCGGCAACTTTGCACGCCTCACCGAAGGTGGGAACTAATTTCTCCATCCCAACAAGGGCAATGTGAACCGGCGGGGCACCAGTAGACAGACGAATATTCCCCTCATTTTCAATAAAGAACAAGGTTCCCGTGTCGGCAGCAACCACATTGGCACCACTCATACCAATGTCTGCCTGGAAGTATTTCTCTCTGAGCAGCTTCCTGGCAGTGGCTACCAGTACACTTATATCCGGCGGGAGGTCTTGTCCGGTGATCTTGGAGAAAAGCCGGGCCACATCTTCCTTGGGGACATGAATCGCCGGGGAGGTTATATGCATCGGTCTTGAGTTCATTTTCTGAATGATAAACTCCCCTAAGTCAGTTTCGTAAACCTGGTTACCATGCGCTTCCAGGTGCTCCCGCAGGCCGATCTCCTCCCCGGTCATGCTCTTACCTTTGACGATTAGCTTCCCCGTCCCCACAAGACCCGTGATGATGTTTAGTGCATCCTCAGCTGTTTTGGCTATGTAGGCTTTGCCCTTGTTCTCCTCGATAGCTTCGCAGGCCTGCTGGGCAAGCTTCTCCATCTCTCCAATGGCTTTCTCCTTTATCTCCTTAACTTCCTCCGCCAATTTGATGGTATGAGGGAACTTCTTCAGGGCGTTATTGGTGTTCGACCGATAGCTCTTAATGGCCCGAGATAAGGCAATTCTTATCCTCTCATTATGAGCAGCGTCCATTATTTCTTTCTT
>CAYWDP010000071.1:3115-9282 GCA_964457045.1 uncultured Dehalococcoidia bacterium | reverse complement strand
CATAGGCGAGTGCTCCTGCCACCCGCACCCCTTTGGCAGGGGACAGAGCCCCTACCCTACATTTGGGCCGTTTATACCTCCATAGCCATGGCAAGGACTTGGGCCAAGTCAAGGACTTCTATATTACCGTTTTTCAGTTCCTTCAGTCCATCCTTGAGCTGCATGATACACCCTGGGCAGTGGGTAACGATAATCTCGGCTCCAGTTTCAACCAATTCCCTGGTCCGATTCACTGCCAGGATCTGGCTCAACTCGGGGAAGACGGCTTCAAATCCTGCCCCACCCCCACAACACGTGGCCCACTCCCCCTTGGTCCAATCAGCTTCTACCAGCTCAATACCCTTGATAGCCCTCAGTATCTGGCGCGGTTCCTCTATCAGCCCCAGGTAACGCGCCAGCTGACACGAATCATGATAGGTAACCTTAACTTCCCTGGGAAACCGCAGTTCCCTGGACCCGATATTTTCCAGGACAACCTCCGAGAAATGCTTCACCTCCAAGTCATATCCCTCTACACAATGGGGAATCAGGTTACGGAGAGTATAGGTGCAGGAAGGGACGATGCCGATAATTCGTTTCACTCCAAGGGACTTTAGCTTCCCATACACCTCTTGGGCATTCCTGGCAAACTCTTTTTGTAGCCCAATGTAGTGCAACAAGCCCCCACAGCACGGCTCTTCATCGGCGAGATAGCCAAACTTGATGCCGAGATCATTCAAAACTCTGACCGCGTCCCTTAAGGGTCGGGCATCAGAATCTCCGCCCTTGGTCAATACCTTGCGATACATTCCAGCGAAGTCAATGCCCAGCTTCTTTTGAAAGCCGGCAAGGTTCATCGGCAACTCGGCACCAATGACGCTTTTATCCATCCTCCGCATAAGGGAACTCAAAGACTCCAGCCCGCTGGCGTACTGATACCCGCATCCGGCGAAAAATATGGTCTCTGCCCACTTGGGGAGGTTAAGATCCTTAGCCCACTTGGCGCCTGATCCCTTTGACTCACCCAGTATGTTGTGCTTGGAGATAATGTTATCGGCAATATAGGCTAATCCAGGAGGAATTAGGTCTTTCGCCTTTCTAGTCATCTTCTATTACTTTTCCGCCCTTCTTCAGCTTATTCTTAAGTAGGTTGCCCGACGTCGGACAACCTACCCGACATGAGGTTTTTAGACAACCTATTACTTCATCCGCCTTTCTTCAGTTCAGTCTTAAAATGGTGGTTTTATGTCAACTTCCTTGCCGACCTGTCTCAGCTCCTCAACCACCTGGTAGTAAAGGGGCACTTCCTCCTTTCGTTGCTCGCACAGCTCAAATTCCTTCTCTCCATGGATGAAAATTCTGTCCTCGCCGGCTGCTTTTTGTGAATTCTTAAGCATACTTATATACTCATCCATCATGCTCTTAAACAGGGCTGGCTCAATGAAGGCATCTACCTTTATCGCCCCAAAGAAATGAGATACCTTGGCAGGCACATCCTTCTTAGCATAAAGATTCGGCCCAAAGGCACTACCGGAGAGTACTCCGGAGAATATATCTACGGCCAAGGATAATCCATATCCTTTGTGACCGCCACTCTCTTCTTCTGCGCCACCCAGTGGCAGCAGCCCGCCACCCTTCTTCTCCAGCCAGTTGGCCAGCACCCTGGGTATGTCCTGTGTTGCCCTCCCCAGCTCATCTGTTGCCCAGGTAATGGGCATAGTCTTACCTTCACGGCCATAGACTTCAACCTTGCCCCTGGTGACAGTCGAGGTGGCCATATCCAGCACAAAGGGTCGCTCTTTACCAGCAGGAACGGCAATGGAAATAGGGTTTGTCCCTATCACGGCATCCTTACCAAAGGTTGGTACCACCAGAGGTGCAGTATTGGTCACCGAAATCCCAATAAGGTCGTGCTCCAGTGCCATCATGGAATAATACCCAGCAATCCCGTAGTGATTAGAATCGCGGACGGCAGCAAAGGCAACATTGTTCTTCAGTGCCTTATCTATAACCAGCTTCATAGTCCGGTAGCTTACCACCTGACCCAGCCCATCCCCACCTGAGACAAGGAGTGTATTTGGCGTTTCCTTCAGGATTTTCATGTCGGTGATCGGCTTCATCACTCCTGTTTGCAAACCATCTGTATATCTCTTAAATCTCTGAAGGCCGTGGGAGTCTATCCCCCTCTGGTCAGCAGCTATCAGCACGTCGACGGCTATCTCCGCATCCTCGGCCGGGACACCAAGTTTCCTAAGTACGTCGACAGTGAATTTCCGAAGAACATCAACCCTGATATTGATATATTCCTCCATCTTCCTCCCCTTTAGTAGGATTTTACCTGACGATAGATTTTCGTAGCTTACCTTGCTTACGGAGGGTAGTCAAGCCTGTATCATAGCTTCAGCAGTTTGGCTATATCGCTAGGTTTGTCAGCCACTGGCACCCCGGCAGCAGTGAAGGCCTCGATCTTGGATTTCGCCGTCCCCACGTTGCCCATAACTATTGCCCCAGCGTGCCCCATGCGTTTTTCGGGTGGGGCTAGCCTTCCGGCGATATAGGCCACCACTGGCTTGGGATACTTGGTTTCACTAATATATCGAGCGGCCAATTCCTCCACCTGACCTCCCACCTCACCTATCAGAACCACACCCTTTGTTTCCTCATCATCCCGGAACATTTCAAGGAGCTTGATAAAATCCAGCCCGACAATAGCATCTCCACCTATACCGACACACATACTCTGACCCAGACCAGCGTTAGTGATGTGCCAGGCAATCTCGTAGGTCAGCGTTCCACTTCTAGAGGCAATACCCACAGTACCAGCTTTGAAAATATGGTTCGGCATTATACCAACCTTTACCCTCTTTGGAGGGCTTATCACCCCAGGCGTATTGGGGCCAACAATTATTGTCCCCCTCTCCTCTGCTTTGGCAATGAACTCAATGGCATCCTTTTGCGGGATTAATTCCGTTATGGCCACCACTGTCTTTATGCCAGCCTCAATGGCTTCAAGGGCGGCGCTTCGGGCAAAACGGGCAGGGACGAATAAAATAGAGGTGTTAGCACCGCGATGGCTGGCTGCTTCAGAGACTGTGTTATAGACGGGTACACCTTGAACTTGCTGTCCACCCTTCCCCGGAGTCACCCCGGCAACTACCTTTGTTCCGTAGCTCAACATCGCCTCGGTGTGAAATCTACCTTCATTCCCTGTTATACCCTGCACTACCACTCTCGAATTCTCATCTACTATGTTCTTCAAACCGCTCACCCTGCTGCAATACTATAGTCTCAGCACTTCTGCAGCAGCCGTCTCCATGTCAGGATAGATATTGACTCCAGCCTGACGTAATATGGCCGCTCCCTCCTTCTCGTTCGTCCCCATCATTCTTACCGCGATAGGCTTCTTCACACTGGACTCCTCAAGCCCCTGGACAATCCCCTGGGCCACTATATCGCATCTGGTTATTCCGCCAAGGATATTTACCAACACCGCCTTCACCTCTGGTTTTGACATCACCAGCATTAGTCCCCTTTTGATAACATCTGCTTGAGCACCACCGCCAATATCGAGAAAGTTTGCTGCTCTACCGCCGAAGACATGAACCAGGTCCATAGTGGCCATCACCAAACCAGCACCGTTGCCAATGATGCCTATATCCCCCTCAAGATCGACATAGGCTAGCTTTTGTCTCCTGGCCTCAGCTTCTCTCGGACTGTCCTCGACCCTTTCAGAGCTTCTACCTTCAAATTCGGGATGCCTGAAGATGGCGTTATCATCCACTATTATTCTGGCGTCAGCAGCAACGAGGTCGCCTGAGGGTGTCCTGGCTAGAGGATTTATCTCAACCAATTCAGCGTCATAGTCTATAGTCACCTTGTACAGGGTATCAATGATAGAGGCGAACTTATCGGCATCATCTTGGCTTATGTCGGAAAACCGGGCTGTCATCGCTTCGGCAGCATGCTTGCTGAAGCCTACAGCAGGGTCAACCCAGTGCCTAACTATCTTTTCAGGAGAAGTGAGAGCAACCTCTTCAATATCAACTCCGCCACTGGTAGAAGCCAGGACAACATATCTCCTGGCCCGTCTATCTATGATTATCGAGGCGTAGAGCTGCTCAACAATGTCTAGTTTCTCTTCGACTAACAAACTGTTTACTAAGCTTCCCTTAATGGTACTGCCGATGAGGTTTGAGGTTACCCTTCTGGCCTCACTAGCATCATTAGCAAATACTATTCCGCCAGACTTACCTCTGCCTGACACCAGTATTTGAGATTTCAGTACTACAGGTTTGCCGATTTCCTCAGCTATTCTTCCAGCTTCGTCTGGATCATCAGCCACCCTGCCCCTGGGAGCAGCTATACCATATTTCCGGAGTATATCTTTGGCTTCAAACTCAAAAAGCTTCATTTACCTCTTAATGCTAATGCCCTGACTCGACTAGCTCCAGCAGTACTTTTGTTCCTTTGGGATGCAGAAAACCTATCTTGGTATTCTCAACGCCTGTCCTTGGCTTCTCATCAATGAGCCGTACCCCTCTCTTAGCTACCTTTTCCAGAGCATCCTGGACATCGTTCACCTCCAGAGCTAAATGATGCACCCCCTCTCCCCTGGCGCTAATGTGTTTGGCTATTGGTCCCTCTGGGTCAGTTGACTCCAGTAACTCAATCTTAGTCTCGCCCACCGGGATAATGGCAGTTCTCACCTTCTGCTCTTCTACAACTTCGATGTTTTTCACCTTAAGACCCAGCACATCCGTATACAGCTTCACTGCCTCTTCAATACTGTTTACGGCAATGCCAATATGGTTAATCTTTGTTATCATTGCCCCTCCTCTGCAAAGGTGGTCTCGATAAACTTAGCGATCTCCTGTAGGGACTCCGATTATATCGGAGTCCAGCGCTCGGACGGGTCTAAAGACCCGTCCCTACATTTTTCAACGCTCTCTCGATAAACTTAGCAATCTCCTCCAGAGGTGTGCCCGGTTCAAAGATCCGGGCAATACCAGCCCCTTCCAGCTTAGGAATATCCTTCTTGGGTATGATACCCCCACCTATGACCAGGATATCCTTGCTACTTTTCTCTCTGATAAGCCTCACTGTCTTGGGAAACAAAGACATATGAGCACCGGATAAACAGCTCAGGCCAACCACATCTACATCTTCCTGTATGGCCGCCTCGGCAATTTGCTCCGGCGTTAAACGTAGCCCGAGATAGATCACCTCCATTCCAGCATCTCTTAAGCCTCGGGCTACCACCTTAGCCCCCCTATCATGCCCATCCAGCCCGGGTTTGGCTACTAAGACACGTATTTTTCTATCCATAACCGCTCCCTGTTTTTAGAGTAGGGGAGCCCTTGTGGACTCCTGCAAATTGGGAGGGGACAAGCCCCTCCCCTACAAGGGGTACTCTTCCCTATTTCCTAAAGTATATTGGGTTCCCTGTACTCTCCAAAGGATTCCCTCAAGGCGTCGCTTATCTCACCAACAGTGGCATAGGCCTTAACTGCGTCAATCATCACTGGCATAATATTCTCGTCGCTCTTAGCCACACTGCGCACTCTACCCAGCATCTGGCTCACCCTTTGGTTGTCCCTCTCCTCCCTCAACTTTTTCAATCTTTCCACCTGCTTCCTCTCAGTTTCCACACCTATCTCCAGAGTCTCCGGTATACGCTCTTCCCCGGTCATAAACTTGTTAACACCAACTACGACCTGTTCACCGGAATCTACCGCCTTTTGATAGTCATAGGCTGATTTGGCAATTTCTCTTTGAATGTACCCATTCTCAATCGCCTTCAGAGCGCCACCCATCTTGTCAATCTCGCTGATATAATCCAAAATCCTGTTCTCTAACTGATTGGTTAGCCATTCTATGTAGTAAGAGCCCCCCAGTGGGTCAACAGTGTCCGCCACACCACTCTCCTCGGCAATGAGTTGTTGCGTCCTCAAAGCAACCTGCACAGCCTGCTCACTGGGCAAAGCCAGCGCCTCGTCAAAGGAGTTGGTGTGCAAAGACTGGCAACCCCCCAATACAGCGGCCAGAGCTTGCAAGGTTACTCTAACGATGTTATTCAGAGGTTGCTGGGCTGTCAACGTAAAACCGTCTGTCTGAACATGGTATCTCAACATCATAGACCTTGGGTTGGCAGCCCCAAACCTCTCCTTCATTATTTTAGCCCAAATACG
>CAYWDP010000071.1:0-3015 GCA_964457045.1 uncultured Dehalococcoidia bacterium | reverse complement strand
GCGGCTGGACCAAAGATGTAGGTGTTTCTGGCTATATATTCCTTCAGAATATCATTCTGAACAGTGCCATTGAGCTTGCTCTTATCCGCCCCCTGCTTTTCGGCAGCGGCAATGTACATGGCCAATATGATGGGTGCTGTGGCGTTAATGGTCATTGACGTGCTTACCTCAGCCAGCGGGATACCCTCCCAGAGACGTTCCATATCTTGGAGCGAATCTATGGCCACCCCACACTTGCCCACCTCTCCAGCCGCCAGAGGGTGGTCTGAGTCATATCCCTCCTGAGTGGGTAATTGGAAAGCAACGCTGAAGCCGGTTTGCCCCTGCTTGTATAAATACTTATACCGCTCATTGGTCTCCTCTACTGTGCCAAATCCAGCATATTGGCGCATAGTCCATAGCCTACCCCGGTAACCAGTTGGCATTATGTGTCTGGTAAAGGGGTACTCTCCAGGAAGACCAACGTCTTCCCTGATCCCTTCCACATCAGCCGAGGTATATACTCTGTTGACTACGATCCCATCAACCCCAGTCCTAAACTCCTTCTTCCTCTCAGTCATCTCTTCAGTTTTTTCCCTTTCAGCCATTTTCCCCCTGTATAAACAAAATTGATACTTCTTTGATACCTAGGTTTTCTGGTCAGGGTGAAAGGATTTGCACCTCACACTCATGGTCCTAAACGAGCCGAAAGAAAACGCGGGGACCCTTTGTCTCCTTTCGTAAGAAAATCTACCATTTACTGAACGTCAGTGTCAAGCCGAAGGCTGGCTTGCAATTATCCATCTTGCGCAAAAACAATCATCCGTCATGACAGGAGTCACGACGCTACAGCACAGGGGAGAGGAAGACTTTCACCCTCACCCTAGCCGCACGCCCGTTTCTACGATAGAAATCATAACGTTTGTTACAAGATCATGAAGCGTGGAGGCATTTCAGTGAAAGCCGGGTAGTGGCAAGTAAAGAGACACCTTGCCTGTCCTAGGTTAACCAGATTATAATGAAGGGCAGTTAAATAAGGTGCCCTTGGATTGTTCGAAGCAACTGAAGGAAAGAGAGGTCTTCCCTATGAAAGCTTTGGTATTAGCTGGTGGTAAGGGAGCAAGGCTTAAGCCTCTTACCACTACCGTAGCAAAGCAACTCCTCCCTGTAGCTAATAAGCCGATACTCTTCTATGTATTAGGGCAAATTAGGAAGGCAGGCATTACAGATGTAGGCATCATCATCTCGCCGGAGACGGGGGATCCGATAAAAGAAGCTGTAGGCGATGGCTCAAAATGGAATGCTCAAATCACCTACATTTTGCAGTCCGAACCACTGGGACTGGCCCACGCCGTCAAGACAGGAGAGGAATTCCTCAGCAATGCCCCTTTTCTGATGTTCTTGGGGGATAACCTTATCCAGGGTGGGATTGTCCAGTTTGTAAAACAGTTCCGGCAGAACTCGCCAGATGCCTTGATCCTGCTAAAGGAGGTCAAGGAGACTCATCTCTTCGGCATTGCCGAATTGGACAAACGAGGACAAGTGGTACATATCGAGGAAAAGCCGAAGCATCCCCGAAGTAACCTAGCAGTGGTAGGAATATATATTTTCTCCCCTGCCGTGCATGAAGCCGTGGCCCAAATCAAGCCCTCCTGGCGAGGAGAATTGGAGATCACCGATACCATCCAGAGGCTTATTGACACCGGTAGGAGAGTAGAGAGCCATATCCTCGAAGGCTGGTGGCTTGATACCGGGAAAAAGGACGACCTGCTGGAAGCAAACCGAGTTGTCCTTGACCAGTTCCTCAAGCGAGACATAAAGGGTAAGGTTGATTCTGAGAGTCGGATAGTGGGAAGAGTAGAGATCAGAGAGGGGGTAGAAGTAGAAAACAGCACTGTTCGAGGTCCTGTGTCTATTGCTGAGGGATGTCAGATCAGGAATTCCTTTATAGGCCCCTTTACCAGCATAGGAGCAGGGACAATAATAGAAGACTCATCGGTAGAACACTCGGTCATCTTGGAGCACGGACATATCTATCGAATTGAGCGTCTGGAGGATAGTCTAATTGGCAAGAGGTCTGAGCTCAGAAAAGCAGATGAAATATGTAAGGCAATAAGGTTATTTGTAGGAGATGACGCCAAACTTGAATTATAGTTGCTTCCTTAAGCCTTAAGCTAGAAATCCACAAGAAAGGGAGAGAGATGATAAGAGAGTATCCTCTGGAAGGTGTCAAAGTATATGAACTTAACATCTTGCCAGATGAGCGTGGTTTCTTCGGGGAAGCCCTAAGGCAGGACTGGCAGGATTTCATAGCTGAAGGAATAGCCCAGGTCAATCTAAGCTATAGCTACCCGAATATAGTCAGGGCATGGCACAGGCACTTGAGAGGACAGGTAGATTACTTCTTAGTGTTGAAAGGGGCGATGAAGATCTGCGCCTATGAGGAAGAGACCGGGAGGCTTGCCGAGGTCATCGCCAGTGCCGAAAAACCCAGCCTGGTCCGGATCCCCGGGCACTACTTTCATGGAACTAGAACCATCTCGAGTGAGCCTTCATTAACAGTTTACTTTGTGACCAGACTCTATGATTATAGGAATCCTGACGAAGAGCGAAGACCCTGGAATGACCCCGAGATTATTCCTTCCGAGATAAACGGCAACAAAAAGGACCCCAGGGTAAATCAACCCTGGGACTGGTTCTATCCACCCCATAAATAGAAGGGGCGATGGCGATGCTAAGATTACTTATAACTGGAGGGGCAGGTTTTATCGGGAGCAATTTCGTCCGTTATATTCTCCGGGAACACCCCGACTGGGAGGTAGTGAACCTGGACAGGCTGACCTATGCCGGAAACCTGGAAAATTTGAAGGACGTCAAAAATGACAGTAGATACCGTTTCATCCACGGGGATATAGCTGATAGAGAACTAATGGATAAACTCTTTAGTCAAGGCTTTGATGTGGTAGTTAACTTCGCCGCCGAGTCCCATGTTGACCGAAGCATTCTAGACTCATCCCCCTTCATTAGGACCAATGT
>CAYWDP010000070.1:0-10945 GCA_964457045.1 uncultured Dehalococcoidia bacterium | reverse complement strand
CGGATTCCGTAGAAGTTGATAAAGAGCGCTGAGAGTGAGTATCCTTTCAGCGTCCCAGCTTGGTAGTGTAACTAGCTATTCTGGAGTAGTCTATTTCTATTCCCTGGTAGGTAGTCACATAAATCAGAAGTGGTAATGAGCATGTTGACTTCCCTTAGGGTGTAATGTATTATCAAATCCATAATTGGAGGCAGGAAAGTGTACAAGAGGTTGCTGGTGCCCTTGGATGGCTCAAAGCTTGCTGAGGCGGCTCTTCCCTTTGCTAGGCAGCTGTCGGGGCGACTAGGGCTAGATGTGACTTTCCTTCATGTCTGTGGATCAGATGAGAGCCGATTCGCATCTATGCACCATGCCTACGTCGATTGGGTGGCTGATAACATGAAACGCCAGTTCAAAGAGGCGGGTATCCCGGTTGAGGCGCGGGGTCAGGCAGTCATCGGTCATCCTGCCGAGGAGATTCTTCGTTATGCGCAAAAGAACCGCATTGATCTAATTCTTATGGCAAGTCATGGCAGGTCTGGAGTCATGCGCTGGGCTCTGGGCAGTGTGGCTGATAAGGTGCTCAGGGCATCAGAAGTCCCCGTTTGGCTTGTCAGAGCTGCCAGTGCTCAGGAGAGCGATTATGATAAATGGCCAAAGATAACGGCACTGGTGCCGTTGGACGGCTCGGAATTAGCCGAGCAAATACTTCCGCATGTTGAAGCGATGGTGAAACAGCGCGGGGCGGAGATTGTAGATGTGGTGCTTATTAGGGTATGTGAGCCACCTACCATCCCCTCAGACTATCCACCTGGCATGCCGCTAAGTTGGGACGAGCGTGTAGAGCAGGAAATGGCTAAATGCAGTCGGAGAAACGAGCAGTACTTATTAGCTGTCGAAAAGCGACTCAAGGGCGCGGGTCTCAGTGTGAGGTCTCAACTGCTAACGGGCAAGGCTGCCGATGAGATCGTTGATTATGCAGCGAAAACCCCTTTTAGCTTAATTGCTATGACAACCCACGGGCGCTCTGGACTCAGCCGGTGGGTCTATGGCAGTGTGGCCGAAAAGGTCCTGTTGGGAGTCTCCAGCCCGATCCTACTGGTGAGGCCGCGCTAATCTAATTCTGGTCAAGGCTAAGATGTTGTTGTGCTTCAATGGAAGTCGGATAACCACTTTTGAGGAAAATTGCAGATCCGCAATCTAGCCCTGGACTTTTTCACCAAGAACTAGCTAGAGAAATTGAGGGAGGGAGAAGTGCAATATAAGGATATCATTTTAGAGAAGGAAAGGAATATCGCTACTTTGATCTTGAATCGCCCTGAGAAAATGAACGCTGTTTCGATGCAGATGAGGGAGGAGATAGTAGCGGCGCTGGCTGAAGTTCATGAGGACGAGGATATGAGGGTGCTTATCCTCACCGGGGCTGGAGATCGTGCCTTTTGCGCCGGTGTGGATGTTGGCGCAATGTCAGCCCGTATTGCCGGAGAGGTAAAGGAAGTAACCCGTCGCCAGCTTACCCAGCGATTAGGCTGGCATGTGCCTCGACTGAGGGAGATTAGAGTACCAACCATAGCGGCCATAAACGGTGTGGCAGCAGGCATGGGTGTTTCTTTCATAGCCGCATGTGACATAAGGATAGCTTCAGACAAAGCCAGGTTTACCTGTGCCTGGGTAAATAGAGGGCTTGTCCCTGATGGCACAGCAACATACCTTCTGCCTCAAATAGTAGGGATAGAGAAAGCTCTGAAGCTCTTCTATACTGGGGATGTAATCAATGCTGAAGAAGCCTTGCGAATCGGGCTGGTGAGCCGTGTTGTTCCTCATGATGATCTGATGAAGACAGCTAGGGAACTGGCAGAGAAAATAGCTGCCGGACCGCCCATTGCTCTGGAGCTGGCAAAGTACGGTGTATATAGAGGGCTTGAATCCGATATAAAGGGTGCCTTAGACTATGAAAACTACGCTATAAAAGTATGCACCAGCACAGAGGATTATAAGGAAGGAGTGACAGCCTTCCTAGAGAAGAGAAAAGCTGAGTTTAAGGGACGATGACTTTACAAGAGGGTTCTTAATGTTGAGAAAGGGCGGTGGGGGAAAACATGCGCTCCTCCCTTGATTGGTTTCCATAATTTCGCCAAATCTGCCGATTTAGAGTTGGAAAAGAAGATATGAAGGAAGTTCACCGAGCTGGGATAGACTACTCCTTAGAGAAGAAAACCATCCAACTGCCTCTGGAGGACGGCACGGTCTACAGCAAGAGGAAGAACTTCTGCCCTTTTTCCACCCCTCCTCTGGAAGCCTATGCCCCCATAGTAGGCGAGGAGAAACTAGAAAGATTACAGAAAGTAGCTGAACGGCTGAAAGGCCTAAAGCTGCTGGAGCTAAACGCCACCGCCCAGGGTGGTGGTGTAGCCGAGATGCTTTATAGCTCTGTGCCATTCCTGAACGCGCTGGGCATAGAGGCCGAATGGAAGATTATTTGCGGAAGCAAAGATTACTTTGAATCCACCAAGAGTCTGCACAATTTGCTGCAGGGCATGAAGGGTTCCTTTACCCCGGAGATGGAGCAAGCCTACTTTGCCACCCTTGAGGCGTGCGCCGCGACCAACCTTATCGACTACAATCCAAATGTGGTGATTGTCCATGACCCTCAGCCGTTGGGTTTAACCCGTTATCTCAAAAAGGCTGAGGAAACCTGGCTCTGGAGATGCCACATAGATATCGAAGAGGAAACCCTGGAGGCCAACCCTGGCCTATGGGATTTCATCACTGACTGGGCTGAGCACTACGATGCCGCTATATTCTCGGCGGCTCACTACATTGTTTCATGCTGGCCTTTGCCCAAGTTCATCATACCTCCCTTTATTGACCCTCTTTCCGAGAAGAACAGAGAGTTGGGCCAGGAGGAGATAGACAAGGTTCTTGCCAAATACCACATCTACCCCGAAGTTCCCATCATTGCTCAGGTAGGAAGATTTGATCCCTGGAAAGGACTGGGTAGGACCATTGCTACCTATCGCTTGGTAAGGAAAGAGAGGAAATGCCAGCTCGTATTGGCAGGTGGCCTTGCTGCCGATGACCCAGAAGGGGAGAGGGTTCTGGCTAGGGTTTACCACGAGACGAAGGACGATGACGATATCCATGTGCTCCATCTCTCGCTGGCGGATCGTTTGCAGAACTGGGTGGAGATAAACGCGCTCCAGCGGGCGGCAAAGGTGATAATGCAGCCATCGACTAAAGAGGGCTTTGGGCTGGTGATTACTGAGGCATTGTGGAAAGGCAAACCGGTGATAGCTGCTGATGTGGGTGCCATCCCTCTCCAGATTAGAGACGGCGAGACTGGCTATTTTTACCAGACACCATACAAAACTGCCCAGAAGGTTATCTACTTGCTGGAAAATCCGCAGGCTGCTGAGATAGTGGGCAAGAGAGGCAGAAGATATGTGGAGGAGCACTTTCTGCTTCCCGACCGGATTGCCGATTGTCTCATGGCCATAGACATGACTATGAACCAAGCCGGGGATAAGAAACTCTGCGCTGACTGTATAGTCAGCTTTCACCCTTGGTTCAAGCTGACCAAGAGGAAGTAAGAGGCGATTTGCTTTGCTCTCTTCTCTCTGTTATTGATTTTTGGTACTCACCTCTCAGAATCAGCGATTGAAATGTCCCACGCATAGGGTAGGGGCTCTGTCCCCTGCCAAGCGTGGCGGGTGACGGAGCACCCGCCTATGATAAGGGCGGTAATCGCTGATTTTGGGTCATCTTCTTTGTCTTGACAGCAAGATAAGATGTGATATACTTTATCTAGATTCAGCTTTCCTCGCTTTCCGTTTTTTCACTTAGAGGATGGCGAAGTATATTTTTATTACTGGCGGGGTGGTTAGCTCGGTGGGGAAGGGGGTTACTGCCGCTTCTATCGGCAGGATACTTAAGAGTCGCAATATCTCTGTCTCCATCCAGAAGTTAGACCCCTATCTTAATGTTGACCCAGGGACTATGTCTCCCTATCAACATGGTGAGGTCTTTGTTACCCAGGATGGTGCTGAAACTGACCTCGACTTAGGTCATTATGAGCGCTTTGTTGATATTGAGCTTACTACTGCTTCCAGCGTTACTACGGGGCAGATTTATAGCTCGGTCATTGCTAGGGAAAGGCGGGGCGATTTTCTGGGTGGCACCATCCAGGTGGTGCCCCATGTTACCAATGAAATAAAGAGGCGGATTCAGGAGGTGGGTCAGCTAACCGGGGCTTCCATAGTGATTGTAGAGGTGGGTGGAACGGTAGGGGATATTGAGGGGCTTCCTTTCCTGGAAGCTATCCGCCAGATGCGTAGCGAGGTAGGGCGGGATAATGTACTCTATGTTCATGTGACTTTGCTACCTTACATCTCCTCTACTGGAGAGTTAAAGACCAAGCCTACTCAGCATAGCGTTAATGAGCTGCGGCGCATTGGTATTCAGCCTGATATTATTGTTTGTCGCAGTGACCACCCTGTTTCTGAGGGGATAAAGGAGAAGGTCTCCCTCTTTTGCAGTGTGGAGAAGAGGGCGGTAATTCCTTTGTTGACTGTATCCACAATCTATGAGGTCCCTCTTGTTCTTGAGGAAGCTGGCTTGGGTGACCTGATGGTGGAGATGCTGAGATTACCACCGGGGGAGGGGGACTTAAGCGAGTGGCGTGCTTTGGTGGAGAGAATAAAGTTTCCCAAAGAACCCCTGCCTATTGCTCTGGTGGGCAAATATGTAGAGCTGCGGGATGCCTATATTTCGGTGCGGGAGGCACTTCGTCATGCTGCTACCTACCTAGATCGAGAGGTGGACATCCTTTGGGTTCAATCAGAGGATATAGAAAGAGACGAAGACAATATAGACAAGCTTCTTCGCTCTGCTCAAGGAATTGTAGTGCCTGGCGGTTTCGGCTATCGGGGTATAGAAGGCATGACTAAGGCAGCAAGATACGCCAGAGAGCAAGAGGTGCCTTATTTAGGTTTGTGCTTGGGGATGCACGTTATGGTAGTGGACCACGCTCGGTACGTCTTTGGCTCAGACGAGCCCAATTCTGCCGAGTTTTCTCCTGACACCCCCTATCCTGTCATCGATTTCTTGCCCGAACAAAGGGGGTTAGAGGAGAAGGGGGGGACTATGAGGTTGGGCACTTATCCTTGCTACTTAGTTGAGGGCACCCATGCTGCTGCTTCTTATAAGCAGCCAGTGGTTTATGAGCGCCATCGTCATCGATTTGAGTTTAATAATGATTTCCGCTATACTTTAGAAGAGGCGGGATTAATCGCTAGTGGGCTCTCCCCTGATGGTAGATTAGTAGAGATAGTAGAGCTTAGAGATCACCCCTGGATGGTAGCTACCCAGTTTCATCCTGAATTTAAATCACGCCCTAATCGCCCCCACCCGCTTTTTTGTGAATTCATTAGGGCGGCAAAACAAACCCTGCGAGAGGGGGCTCAACACCCTTTACCCTTACGTCAGGAGAGTAGAAGGGGAGACGGATGAGGCTTTTCCTCGATACAGCCGACGCTGACGAAATCCGCCAAGCATTGAAATTAGGTGTCATAAGTGGAGTCACTACTAACCCTAGCTTGCTTTCTAGGGCAGGGTGGACTGATTATAAATCGGCTATTATGGAAATCTGTTCTCTAGTTAATGGTCCTGTTTCTGCTGAGGTGCTTAGCCAAGAAACACCCTCCATAATTGAGGAGGCAAGGGAGATTTCCTCTTGGTCACCTCATGTGGTGATCAAGATTCCTAGCACTGCTCCAGGCTTAGAGGCGATTTCTGTTTTATCTAAAGAGGGGATCAGGGTGAATTTTACCCTTTGTTTCTCGCTTAATCAGGCCCTTTTAGGTGCACTGGCAGGGGCTACCTATGTCAGCCCCTTTGTGGGTAGGTTGGATGATACAGGACAGGATGGAATGGAATTAGTGGCTGAGATTGTAAGGCTTTTTGATCGTTATAACCTGCCAACTCAAGTAATTGCTGCCAGTATCCGCCATCCATTACACTGTGTTGTTGCTGCCAAGGCAGGGGCACATATTGCCACTGTTCCTTATAGTGTCTTGATGCAAATGATCCACCACCCCCTTACTACTATCGGCATTGCTCGCTTCCTAGAAGATTGGCAGCGAGTTTCAAGTAAAGATTGAGGAGAGAAGAAATGAATTTCGCCGAATTAGAAACTAAGAGAAAGGAAGACCTGATGGAGATGGCAAAAGATTTGGGCATCTCCGGTTACCGCGCGCTCAAAAAGGATGAGCTTATCTTCTCTCTGCTTCAATTCCAGGCGGAAAAGGAAGGGAATATCCTTGCCAATGGCATGCTGGAGGTTACCTCTGATGGTTACGGTTTTTTGAGGCGGGATAGCCTACTGCCAGGAGCGAATGATATCTATGTTTCTTCATCCCAGATTCGTCGCTTTAGCTTACGCACAGGTGATACCGTAATGGGTCAAGCCAGACCCCCTAAGGAGGGAGAGAGATATCAAAGCTTGCTGAGAGTGGAGCTGGTCAATGGTCTAGAGCCTGAGTTGGCTAGGAGTCGTCCTATGTTCGATTCCTTGACTCCTGTCTTCCCTGATAAGCTACTCAATCTGGAGACTACCTCTGGTAACCTTTCTACCCGGCTGCTAAATCTCATCACCCCTATTGGTAGAGGACAGCGGGGGCTGATTGTTTCTCCTCCCAAGGCAGGGAAGACCGTGCTCCTCAAGCAAATTGCTAATGCCGTTACTGCCAACTATGATGACGTCCATATCATGGTTTGTCTCATCGGTGAGCGGCCGGAAGAGGTTACTGATATGAGGCGTTCCGTTAAGGGTGAGGTGATCGGCGCTACCTTCGATGAAATGGTGGAAAACCAAACCCATGTTGCTGAATTAGCTCTAGAGAAAGCAAAGCGTCTAGTTGAGGCAAAAAAGGATGTGGTCATCCTTCTTGATGGCATCACTCGGCTCACTAGGGCCTACAATTTAGGTGCACCCTCTAGCGGAAGAACCCTCTCTGGTGGCGTTGATCCGGTGGCTTTATACCACCCCAAGCATTTCTTCGGTGCGGCAAGAAATGTTGAAGAGGGGGGGAGCCTTACCATTGTGGCTACTTGCCTTATTGACACCGGTAGCCGCATGGATGAGGTGATTTACGAGGAGTTTAAGGGTACCGGCAATATGGAGCTGCATCTTGATCGCCGGCTGGCAGAACGGCGTATCTTCCCTGCTATTGATATCCAGCGCAGCAGCACCAGGCGTGAGGAGCTGCTCCTGGATGAATTTACCTTAAAGCAGGTATGGTTGCTAAGGCGCATGGCGGGCATGATTTCAGCTGATTCAACTAATCCTACAGAGGCTACCCAACTGGTTCTTGAACGTCTAGCAAAGACTCCAAATAATGCTGAGTTTCTGGCTACGCTGAATAGAGAGATCTAAGGAGATTGGATTCCCCCTCTGTTGGGTTTTACTGAAGAGACTCCAGCCGCACAAAAGGACAATCCTCGGGTGTATAGTTGAGGATGGAGGTTTAGTAGCAGCCAATAGAAAGCCTCCTTTAGTTAATACATCGTCTACCACCAAGGCTCGCTCATCCAGGATAATATTGAATCCGCGACGGAAAGTCCTCGTTCTGCTTTTCTCTTTCGGCGAAGATGCTGTGCACGCGAGCTGTCTTTGTCACCTCAGAGGCTAGAAGGATGCCCCCAGTGGCTGATCAGGCTACTAGCTGGCCCTCTTGAGAATGCCTGGCAATCAACTGAAACAGTTGCTCCGTATAATGGGCGTATTGTAGCACCTGAGACTTTCCTCAATAGATGGGTGAATGTGGCCCTGAGGAAAGCGGAAAATATCCCTTTAGGATAGCAACGGTGGCCCGCAAGACTCTTTCCGCCTCTCTATTGGCCACCATCTCCGTTATTCTAGGGTTGTCGAGTATTCAGGTGATAGTCCCCACTCTGATGGCGGCCAATAGCATAGCCATACCTTGCCCACTATATCCTCTTGAGAAATGGGACCGAAAGAGCGGGAGTCGCTGCTGTGGTTGCGGTTATCGCCCAGAACGAAGTAGTGGTCTGGGGGGACTGTCACCGAACAATTGTCTGAGGAAGGGATTTGAGGGAAATCGGAGTTCTCTTCCAACTCCTTTCCATCTATATAAATCTTGCCTTCCCGAATCTCTACCTGTTCCCCGGGCAAGCCGATTATCCTTTTGATGTAAAGTTGACTCGGTAATCTGGGGTTGTGGAACACGATTACTTCACCCCTTCCTGGGGAGTGGAAACGATAGGTTAGTTTGTTCACTAACAGATACTGCTCATCGGAGAAGCTGGGCTCCATACTTGCCCCCTCCACCTTGAAGCTCTGTAAGGTGAATTGCACCCCAGTGAAGACGATCAGCAGTATAAGTACTGTTACTATGATTTGGCGGAGAGTGGCTTTCAACTTTCTACCTTTCAGTTTAGAATGAATTATAATCTATTTACCTCTATTATTCCAGCCCAACTCTTAAAAAGTTGTTTAACAATTGTAGGGAACGAACTCTGTGTCGTTCCCAGCCTTGGGTGGACAGAGACGTCCACCCCTACTGATGCTTATTACTCAACAATCTCACTTTTAAGAGGGTGAAAGTGGACGAGGGTGAGCTTATCCAAAGCAGTAAGGAGGGTGACCTCGACAGCTTCAATAGGCTGATGGAGGGCTACCAGAGGATGGCGTATAACCTTGCTCTGCGGATGTTAGGCGATTCTCATGCAGCCGAAGATGCCACTCAAGAGGCCTTCTTGTCTGTCTGGAGAAGTATTAGTAGCTTTAGGGGAGGCAACTTCAGAGCCTGGTTGTTGCGCATCACGGCTAACGTTTGCCGTGACCACCTTCGCAAACTCAAGCGTCGTTCGTCTACTTCGTTGGAGGCGATGCTGCTTGAGCCAGAGGGATTGCCCTCCAGCGAATCTCCTGAGGATTACGTCCTGCGCCGGGAGATAGGTGAGCAAATCCATAAGGGCTTGGCTAGTCTCCCTTTAGAACAGCGGTTAACAATTATCCTTTCCGATATCCAGGGGTTAAGCTATGAGGAGATAGCTCAAGTCATGGGCTGCTCCCTGGGAACGGTGAGGTCACGGCTCAGTCGAGGGAGGGCTCAACTGCGGGACTATTTAGTAGAGAGGGAACTTTTCCCCCGTAAATTTCGTCTTAATAAATGAGAGGTGGAATAATGTGGCGAATACTATTTAGAAGATTCGTGAAAGACAAGTGTGACAAGACAGAGGGGATGCTTTCCGCCTATATTGACCAACGCCTCAGCCTTAAGGAGCAAAGGGAGGTAGAGCATCACCTCGAGGCTTGCCAGAGATGCCAGGAGGAGCTTGACTCGCTTCGGGCGACAGTGGAACTGCTGCATCGAGTGCCCCAGGTATTACCTTCCCGCTCCTTTGCCATTGCTGCAGTTAAGCCAGCGCCCCGCCGCACGGCTGTCTGGGCATTACGCGCTGCTACTTCTGTAGCGGCAGTCTGTTTGATGCTGTTGTTTGCCAGCGACTTGGTTAACCTCTTTGAAGTAACTCCTTCCTTAGTGGATGAAGGGGGAGGAGCGTCCTCTACGTTTGAACCAGAGGGCGGCGAAGAGCAGGAGGTTGCTCCATCGCCCGGGGAGGGATGGTGCTTCGGACCAGAAGCTGAATTGTTTTGTTCACTCCGTGTGATGGGTTGGATAGCTGGAGTGCCAGAGCTTGCTCCATCATCTGAGGAAAAAGGACCGGCTGAAGAGGAAGAGCCTGGTCCGCCATCTGAGGAAGAGGGATCGGCTGAAGAGGAAGAGCCTGGTCTGCCATCTGAAGAAGAGGAACTAGCCAGGGAGGAAGCCGGTTGGCTACGTCCACTGGAATATGGCTTCTTGGGGGTGGTAGTGGTATTGGGAGGGGCAACCATTGCCAACTGGCGGAAGGAGAGGTAGCGCGGAGATTCACCGATGAACTCCGTCCCATTGTGTTAAGGCAGAGTACTGGCCCAGCTAGGCGGATTTAAGAAGAGAGCAGGGTAAGAAGGGCATGGCAACGAGCAAAAAGAGCTGCTTGGTTTTGCTTATGTTAACAGTTATCATGGGAAGCTCAGTCTTTCCTGCTTGCACCACTGGGAAGGCTGGGTTTCACCTCAAAGACTGGCGGGTCGTAGATGCTTCTGGCAGGGCAGCTTTGCGGCTCAAATTCCGAGCAACCGAAACCGTTGTATTTTGGCTCACGGACCCGGATGGGGCAGAGGTCCATGGTCTTTTTGTTTCTGAAGGTACTACGGCCACATTGAGTTTGGCCCCTGACGGCGAGACTCCAAAACCTGGTCAATATAAGCTGTCTATCTTTGAAGTTGATCAATTTGGAGATGAAGAAATCATCGGCACGAAGACTTTCACTTTCAAGGGTGCTATGGTGTCGATAAGTGAAGTCTGGCTAGCCTGGATTTATTCGGAATATGATGGTTACGGCTCTTTCTCTTTACAGGGTGTAAGTCTTAAGGTAACAAATAGCGGGGACCTGCCTGCCTACATCTACGAGGGCAGGGTCATCCTCAACGGCAGTCGAAGCACTTTCCCCTTTGTTTCTTCTGAAGCAGGCTATTCATTGACTCTTATGGCTACAGCCCGTCATGTCTCAGAGGCAAAATGGGGTATTGTTATTACATCGCCTCAAGTTGAGGCCATTTTGCCTGGCCAGGAGAAGACGTTCAATAAGTTAGTCGGTATTACGGGAATAACGCCAGGAGATAAAGCATTCACTCTGAGGTTGAAGGACGCTGCTGGTCAGGTCATAGCCTCTTATTCGGCAACGGTGACACCTTCTGTGATGAGCTAACCGGGCCATTTAGAGACGGCAAGTGGGGAGGTCAAACGGATATACCAGCCAGGCAGATTTGGAGAGAGCAACGCCCATCAACCACTGCTTCTAGCCTGTATCCCCCCGATGCCCCTCTTGGAGCGCTGCA
>CAYWDP010000069.1:5437-10972 GCA_964457045.1 uncultured Dehalococcoidia bacterium | reverse complement strand
GACCTCTCCAGAATTGAGGAGGGGATGAAGGAAATCATTGCCGCTGACCTGACTTTTATCAGGGAGGAGGTAGCCAAAGAGGAAGCACGCCATGTCTTTGCCTCCCAACCATATAAGCTAGAGTTAATTGATGAGCTCCCCGACGAATCCCTCAGCATCTATCGCCAGGGTTCCTTTGTTGACCTCTGCCGCGGACCCCACCTGAGCACCACAGGTGAAATCGGTCCTTTTAAGCTGCTAAGCATCGCCGGGGCTTACTGGCGTGGGGACGAGCGCCGACCTATGCTACAGCGGATCTATGGCACAGCCTTCGAAAGCCAGGAGTCTTTGGAAGAATACCTTCACAAGCTTGAGGAGGCGGAAAGGCGTGACCACAGAAAGCTAGGCAGGGAACTGGATCTCTTCAGTATCCATGAGGAAGCTGGACCGGGATTAGTCCACTGGCACCCTAAGGGTGCCTTAATTCGAAATCTAATTGAGGATTTCTGGAGAGGGGAGCATATTAAACGGGGGTATGATCTGGTGTATACCCCGCATATCTTCAAGGTGGGTCTGTGGAAGACCAGCGGGCACTGGGAGATGTATCAGGATTATCTCTACTCCCCTATGGATGTGGAGGGGCAGGAGTACATTATCAAACCGATGAATTGTCCGGGTCATATCTTGATGTATAAGACGAGGATTCGTAGTTATCGAGAGCTACCGCTGCGCTGGGCAGAGCTGGGCACGGTCTATCGCTATGAGAGGTCCGGCGTATTGCATGGGCTGGCCAGGGTGAGAGGGTTTACCCAGGACGATGCCCATATCTTCTGCCACCCTGACCAGCTAGAGGATGAGATAATAGGGGTATTGGAATTTGCCCGCTTCATGATGGAAGCCTTTGGATTTGAAGAGTATCAGGTGCTCCTTTCCACTCGCCCTGAGAAGTATGCTGGCACAATTGAGATTTGGAACGAAGCTACTCAAACGCTGGAGAAAGCCCTTCATCGCCTCGGGTTACCCTATCAGATAGACCCTGGAGCCGGGGTGTTTTACGGACCGAAAATCGATATCAAGCTTCAGGACGCCTTGGGGCGAGCCTGGCAAGGCCCCACGATTCAAGTGGATTTCAACCTACCAGAACGCTTCCAGGTTACCTACGTGGGTGAGGATGGGCAAGCTCATCTGGTAGCCATGATCCATCGCACTGTGCTGGGAAGCATGGAGCGTTTCTTGGCCTGTCTCGTCGAACACTACGCTGGTGCCTTCCCGGTATGGCTGGCACCGGTTCAAGCAGTGGTTATCCCTATAGCTGACCGCCATTTGGACTACGCCCGTGAGGTAGAAGCTGGGCTAAAAGCCGAAGGCTTGCGGCTTCAGGTTGATTCTCGCTCCGAAAGGATGAACCTTAAGATTCGTGAGGCACAGTTGCAGAAGGTTCCTTATATGCTGGTGGTTGGCGACAAGGAAGTTGATACTTCCACTGTCTCGGTTCGCCTGCGCCATGGGGAGAACCTGGGTAGGCAATCCCTTGAGCAGTTCAAGGCTATGGCGAAGTCTGCCATAGAAGCCAAAGATTGAAAGCGCGGATTGAAAAACGTAGGGGCGAGGCTTTAGACCCATCCAAATGCTGGGCAGAGCTTCAGGTGTGTCTGTAGAAGCGTGATTTGTCCTTCTGCAATCAGGAGAGCACAATTGTAATCAATTGGCTCGATAGCAAAGACTTCTTTGCTGCAGGCTTGTTTCCATGACGGCAGTCTTCAGTGTTACTAACAATGGAAATACTCATCGACTAACTTTTTGATCTCCTCTCCCTTGCCATAATATCTCTCGCTCAAGTCCTTATCATTGTAGCTCTTGAGCGTTTTCACTAACCCATCGATTACCACGGGAGAAAAGACACCATCCCTCTCATAGATTTGGCGATCTTTCAAAAGACACTCAGCTGATTGCCAGCATGAGGTGGGCAATTGAGGCAGTCTCTCCCGAATCGCCTTATGTTCAGGGGAAAAGATGTTTACATCCACATACAGTTTATCGACCAAATCCAACGCACCTTCCATCTCCAGTCCGTGTTGAGCCGCCACAGATAGCCCGGCCAGCAAGAAATGGACGTTAGCCGAACCGTCAGGACAGCGAAATTCTACTGTCTGGCTGTCGGCAAAGTCCAGAGGTTCCTCCCTGTCCTGTGGGTTGGCATCTTTGACCATGTTCTTAACATTTAACCATCCTAAGGGAACTCTTACCAATACAGATCGATTTCTATCACCCCAGCATATATTTGTGGGTGCTTCCTGATGGGGCACCAGCCTCAGGAAAGAGAGGGGTACAGTATTGCCAAAGGCAGTCAGGGAAGGAGCCAAGCTCAGGTAGCCAGCAATAGCCTTTCTGGCTATATCGCTTAGCCCGTTTCCTTCAATCATCATATTCTTCCCGTCCTTGACCAATCTCGTATGAATATGAAGGCCGCTGCCAGCATGTCCCACCGCAATCTTGGGGGCAAAGCTGACTACTACGCCATACTTATACCCGATCATCCTCAAGATCCATTTGGCGATAACAATTTGATCGGCCGCATCCTCTATGGGCACAGGAATGAACTCAATCTCATTCTGCTCCAACTCTTGGTCTTCTCGATAGATGTGGCCTACCTCGGAGTGGCCATACTTTATTTTTCCTCCCGCCTGGGCAATAGCCTGCATAGCCTCATATCTCAAGGTTTCCCATTTACAAAAGGGGGAAGATTCCTGGTAACCCTTCTGAGCCGTGGTTGGGTAAAAATGCTGTCTACCATACGAAACATAGTACTCCAACTCTCCCATAGCCTCGAGAGTTAACCCGGTGCTATCCTTCAATACCTCCTGGGCCTTCCTAAGGATATTCTCTGGAGAACTGGGCAGCGGAACACCATCCTTTGTATAGTAAGAGCAAAGTATGTCTACTGAGGGAATAGTGGAGAACGGGTCTAGATAGGCTGTTTTGTAGCGGGGGATAGCATATAGGTCACTTGAGGCTGCATCGATATAAGAGAACAGGCTGGAGCCGTCCACCCTTTCTCCTGCTGACAGCAGTCGATCTAATTGATCCTTGCTGGTAATCACAAAATTGAGGGTCTTTAACCTGCCATCTCCTCCTACGAACCGGAAGTTGACTGTTTGAATGTTATTCTCCTCTATGAACTTGATCAGGTCTTCTTTGGTAAATTCTTCTGGTGGCTTTCCCAAATACTGAACTATTCTGTTAGGATTCATAGCTATCCGTGTATCCTTCATAACTTACTCACCTCCCTTTTTGTTTGAAGCACCCAGGATCTCTTCCAAAAGCCTTTTGTTATTCTCCTCAATAACTTTTCCTACGGACTTGGCGATAGAATCTATCAGCGGGTCGTCTATTACCCTATCTGCGAACGTTCTCCTGAAGACCGCTATCACATCCAGTTTGTCCAAGCCAATCTTCTTCATCTTTACCTCCTTCATTATTCGTAACCAAAAACACTAATTTCAAATAGTGAGTAAGACATCTGAACCATTGCAAGAAATGACATGGAAATGAAGCTAGGATACATAATTTAGGTTAATAACCGCATCCAGTCATTTTGCCTAAAGTTAGATATACCAAGTCCGAGTTCGCCTAATCTGCCAGGCCTTGTTACATTTTGGCATCTGCCACAGTAACCGTCAAGCTGGCTGCAATCACTAGCGATCCCCCGGATTCAAGTACCAGATTGCTTATCAACGCCAGTTATTCTGACCCTCTCTTTCATATTAGCCCGATTCAGATTTGGAGCAGTGCAAGCCTCCCTGTGAACGCGAGTGCTGTCATATAGCGTAGTCAGAGTCAGCCAAAACTGTTGGCGATGTATACCACCGACATATTGCGGCGGAATATCAGCTGGAGCAGCTGAGTAACGATTCACTGCCTGATAAGGCGAACAGGGCAATTCTAGAGGGTCGCCGTGACCAGTGTCCGCAAGCCGTGATTAAGGCGCCCTTTGCTTAGCAATATCACTCTTAAAAGTTAAGCATGTCTAGTGCTCATTCCACCCAATTCCTCTGATATGTGTGTTGACCAGACCTTTGCCGATATGTTACTTATTTCTTCCCCATTGTCAATTGCGCACTTTTACGATCCCGATTAAAAGCTGGAGTGATTTGCTCAGGTTTTAGGGTATAATAGAGTAAATATATAACTAGACGAAATAAGGGGGAAGTATGGCAGGTAGGGCTAAAAAGGCTGAAGAGGCTAAAGAATATGTGCTCCGAAGGGCAAAGGAGCAAGGTGTCAATTTCATCAGAATGTGGTTCAGTGATGTTTTGGGTTTTCTGAAGAGCTTCACCATCACTGTAGGCGAGCTTGAGGGAGCTCTAGAAGATGGGATGGGATTCGATGGTTCTTCTATTCAGGGGTTTGCTCGCATCGATGAGAGCGACATGGTGGCTCTACCTGACCCCAACACCTTCTCCCTTCTTCCCTGGAGACCTATGGAGCATGCCACAGCCAGGATGTTCTGCGACATTTGCTGGCCTGGTGGGCAGCCCTTCGAGGGTGACCCCCGATATGTGCTAAAGAGAAATCTGAAAAGAGCCGCGGATATGGGCTATACCTGCTACGTGGGACCGGAACTGGAATACTTCTACTTTCAGAATGCCGAGGGCACCAAACCTCTAGACCAGGGCGGCTACTTCGATTTAACGCCCCCAGACGTAGCTAGTGATTTGAGGCGAGAGACAGTGCTCACCTTAGAGGAGATGGGTATCGCCGTAGAGTATAGTCACCATGAGGGAGCTCCTAGCCAGCATGAGATAGACCTGAGATACACCGATGCCTTAACTATGGCTGACAATGTGATGACCTATCGCCTTGTGGTCAAACAAATAGCCCAAAAGTATGGTGTCTACGCTACCTTTATGCCCAAGCCTATTGCGGGAGTGAATGGCAATGGTATGCATGTCCATATGTCACTTTTTAAAGGCGATAGAAACGCCTTCTTTGATAAGGATGACTCCTACCATCTGTCGAAGGTGGGCAAGTGCTTTTTGGCTGGGTTATTGAGACACGCTGCTGAGATCACCGCTGTCACCAGCCAGTGGGTCAACTCCTATAAACGTCTTATCCCCGGCTATGAGGCACCGGTTTATATCACCTGGGCGCGTCGAAATCGCTCTGACCTTATTAGGATCCCTGAGTATCAACTGGGGAGGGAAAAGGCTACTAGGATCGAGCTTCGCTCCCCTGACCCGGCTTGCAATCCCTATCTTGCCTTCAGTGTGATGCTGGCAGCAGGGCTGGAAGGGATTGAAAAGAAGTACCCGCTACCTGAGCCAGCGGAAGAAAACGTTTTTGAGATGAAGCCCGAGGAGAGGGAGAGGAGAGGGATAGGAACACTGCCGGGGAGCTTAGCTGAAGCAATCCAACTAGCTGAGGGAAGTGAAGTGGTGAGGAAAGCCTTGGGTGATCGCGTATTTCATACCTTTATACAGAATAAGCGGATAGAGTGGGATAACTATCGAAGTCAAGTGACAGACTACGAGCTGAAAAGATACCTGCCTATCCTTT
>CAYWDP010000069.1:2261-5337 GCA_964457045.1 uncultured Dehalococcoidia bacterium | reverse complement strand
GTCTCCCACTTTAACCTGTTGTGGGAGAGCCTTTCCAGGCTCGATGGTATCAATGTGAGGTGACGACATCTAAGAAGTATCTATGAAATCTCAGGTCATCGGTTAGCTCAGGGTTGGAAGGCAGCAGCTACCTGCTTCCCTTGCCTGGCAGCTACAGCAAAACCATTGGATAGCTTAGCCAGGACTTCCACTTTAGAATCGACCTTTTCAATAATCGGGGCGCGGATAAATACGGCATGAAAAGGCTGCTCACCCAGAGCTGGCATCTTTACCTTGGTCTCAAAGCTATCCACTTGCCTTCCAAAGGCATTGCGTCTCACCCTGATATCCATTAACCCCAAAGTTTCCAGCCAGAAGTCAGAGACCTCCCTTGCCAGAAGAATCATGCCAGCGCAGGTCCCCCAAATAGGCAAGCCTGCTTGAGCTAAATCTCTCACCGGCTGCATCAATCGAAAGTCCACCATCAGCCGACTGATGGTAGTGCTTTCCCCGCCAGGGATAATAAGACCATCTAAACCCTGGAGTTCTTTTGGCAAATACACTGGCAAAGCCTCGACCTTGAGACGTTGCAAAGCCTCTATGTGTTCTATAAATGCCCCCTGTAAAGCTAAAACCCCGATCCTCATTCCTGTCCAAACTCCTTGACAAATCGTTTTTTCTATGCTAATGTAGGTAAAAGGTTACCTACGACATAGGGGTAGATACTTAATAGAGTATTATACCGAATTTCATCGGGAGGGTGCAAAGGAAAATGGAGAGGGTGAGGATTATACCTTGCCTGGATGTAAAGGAAGGCAGGGTAGTCAAAGGGGTAAGATTTGTCAATTTAAGGGATGCCCGTGACCCCGTAGAAGCTGCGGTGGCTTACTGCAATGAGGGGGCTGATGAGCTTGCCTTTCTTGACATCGCCGCCACTGTTGAGGCGAGGGGGACGAGGCTAGAATGGGTGAAAAAGGTGCGAGAGGCAGCTACCATCCCCTTCACTGTAGGAGGAGGAGTGAGAGATATAGCCGATATAACCACGCTCCTTGGCCTCGGCGTGGATAAAGTGTCTATAAACACCGCTGCGGTGAGAAACCCTGATCTGATAAAGGAGGCATCTCGAAGGTTTGGAAGCGAAAGAATTGTGGTCGCCATTGATGGGAGGAAGAATCCCCCGGAAAGCAGCCTCCCCAGACTTGAGGTGGTGATCAAGAGCGGGATGGAGGGGACAGGACTCGACATCATACAATGGGCGAGGAAGGTGGAGGAGCTAGGGGCAGGAGAGATTTTGCTGACCAGCAAGGACGCCGATGGGACGAAGGAGGGCTATGATTTGGAGATGACCAAAGCCGTCGCAGAGGCTGTCAGCATCCCCGTTATCGCTTCCGGTGGGGCGGGAAGACTAGAGCACTTCTACGAGGCGGTGGCCATCGGCAAGGCCTCCGGGGTTCTTGCCGCTTCCATCTTCCACTTCGGGGAGATCTCGATCCAGGAAGTGAAAGAATATCTCCGGGATAGAGGGATCCCAGTCAGGGTATAAAGAAGAGGGGGAGGAGTTGAAAGAAAATGGCAAATCAAAACCAGTTTGAAATTGCACAAGAACAGGTGGATGCATGTGCAAAGATCCTGAAGTTAGACCCAAATGTGCATGCAGTTCTTCGAGTCCCCATGCGTGAACTTCATGTATCGCTGCCTGTCCGTATGGACGATGGTTCTGTCAAAGTATTTCAGGGATTCAGAGTTCAATACAATGATGCCAGAGGTCCAACGAAGGGAGGAATTCGATTTCATCCTGATGAAACGATTGATACTGTGCGGGCGCTGGCTGCTTGGATGACATGGAAGTGCGCCCTCCTTGATCTGCCGCTTGGAGGGGCGAAAGGCGGCGTTATCTGCAATCCTAAGGAAATGTCTCTGGGGGAACTGGAACGTTTAAGTCGGGCATATATACAGGGTGTATATCAGTTCATTGGTCCTGATAAGGATATCCCTGCCCCTGATGTCTATACAAATCCGCAAGTTATGGCTTGGATGATGGATGAGTATTCAAAAATTAGTGGCAAATGCCAATTTGGCGTTATTACTGGTAAACCGCCGTGCCTTGGTGGTTCCTGCGGACGAGATGATGCAACAGCTCGTGGTGGGATGTATGCTATCCGTGAAGCTGCCAATGTATGTGGAATAGATCTCAGCAAAGCTACCGTTGCCGTGCAAGGTTACGGGAATGCTGGGCATTATGCAGCACAGCTATGCAAAGAGCTCTTTGGGTGCAAGGTAGTAGCTGTTAGCGACAGTAAAGGAGGCATATTCGACAAGGAAGGTCTTGAGCCGGACACGGTTTGCAAATGTAAGGCTGAAACCTGCTCAGTAATCAATTTACCAAATGCTAAACGTATTTCCAATGAAGAACTTCTGGAACTCGAAGTGGACATACTTATCCCTGCTGCTTTAGAAAATGTTATCACTGAACATAATGCTTCAAACATTAAGGCCAAAATTATTGCTGAATTAGCTAATGGCCCAACCACACCGGAGGCAGATGATATCCTTTATGAAAATGGTGTGCACGTGATACCTGATTTCCTATGCAATGCCGGTGGAGTAACAGTTTCATATTTCGAGATGGTGCAGAACTTCTATATGTACTGTTGGGACGAAAAGGAAGTTCACGAACGTTTGGAGAAGAAGATGGTTAATGCTTATCACTCAGTGCTAAACACTAGCCAAGAATATAACATAAATATGCGGCAAGCGGCATATGTGCGAGCTATTGAACGTGTGGTTCAAGCAATGAAACTGCGTGGTTGGGTTTAGTTCGTCGTTGAAACGTATGGCTCGCAGACCTTGCTCGTGCAGTCAAGTTTTGCTCTATGGCGAAAATCGATTGTCTCACCGTTGATGCTGCGGGCGGCGGTACCGGGATGAGCCCGTGGCGTATGATGAACGAGTGGGGCGTGCCTGGTATCGAACTTTTGTCCTTGCTTTATAGATACTGTGGTCGCCTGGCTAAGAAAGGTGAATACGTGCCCGACATTGTGCTTGCAGGCGGGTTTGTTTTGGAAGACCAAATATTTAAAGGCTTGGCACTATGTGC
>CAYWDP010000069.1:0-2161 GCA_964457045.1 uncultured Dehalococcoidia bacterium | reverse complement strand
CTGGCTCAGGGTCTGCGCCAGTTGATGTGTGGCGCTCTAAAGTTTGCCCTTGAGCACATAACTCGTAATGACATTGCTGCACTGACTACAGAAGCCGCCAAGATTAGCCATATCCCTCTCGTCTCAGATCTCGATGCGGAAGAGGTGGAGAAAATCTTGGGTTAGTGTGTGGTATCCCTTTTGATGTACACAGATAAGCAAGGAGTAGACAGAATTTCAAGCTCGTTTGGAATCTATTGAGAGGGGGAGATGATAGGTTCTAATAGTGTTGATGTAGAGAGGAAAGTCATTGCTATCCTCAGGGTGCTGAAGGAGTCCCCGGAGCCCCTTGGGGCAAGGATCATTGCACGCCAGCTTAAGGATTGTGGCATTGACCTTACGGAAAGGGCAGTGAGATACCATCTGAAGCTAATGGACGAGCGGGGGCTCACTCAAGCGGTGGGGAGAGATGGAAGGCTTATCACCCCATCGGGAATTGAGGAGCTGAAAAACGCTTTAGTGGGGGACAAGGTTGGCTTTGTTATCAACCGAATCGAGCTGCTTGCTTTCCGCACCACCTTTGATTGGGAGAGTCAAAGCGGGCTGGTGCCTATCAATACCTCCCTCTTCCCTCAAGAAAGATTCCCTCAAGCCCTAAAGGCCATGAGGGATGCCTTCAAGGCTGGCCTTTGCGTCAGCGAGCTAGTGGCAGTGGCTACAGAGGGAGAAAAGATAGGGGAAACCATTGTTCCCCAAGGCAAAGTTGGCTTTGCCACAGTATGCAGCATTGTTATCAACGGTGCTTTGCTTAGGGCGGGCATTCCTATGGACTCCCGATTTGGTGGCATACTCCAGATTAGAAACCATAAGCCGCTCCGTTTCGTAGAGCTTATTCACTATGCCGGCTCCTCTTTAGACCCTTCAGAGATATTTATTAGGGGCAAGATGACCAGTGCGGGCGAAGCAGCCAGAAAGGGTGAGGGGAAGGTATTAGCTAACTTCAGAGAAATCCCTGCTCAATGCCGACCTATAGCTGAGACAGTAATTGCCAAGTTAAAAGAAGTCAATCTCGGGGGTCTGGTAGTCATGGGAAACACCAGCGAGCCAGTTTGCGAGGTTCCTGTAGAACCGAATAAGGTAGGCATAATCCTCCTTGGTGGACTGAACCCGGTTGCTGCTGCTGAGGAGGCAGGTATAGAAGCAGAGAATTTCGCTATGAGTTCTGTCATTGATTATCAGCAACTGCAGAGCTTCTGGGAGCTATAGGACTCCAGGATAACCTGAAGAATGAGAAGTGGAGGGAAAATCTCGAATCCTACTCGGTGAATCTTAGAAGTCTCCAACTCAAGTCTATACAGGCCTCTCAACTCTACGTGCGGTCACTCGCTCTCTTGGCTCTCTTTCCCTCTTATTCTCTCCACTGCTGCGAGTGATACAAGGGCTGCTCCGATGATTGAGCCGAGTACTATACCCGTAGGTGGCGCGAACCAGTCGACGAATGCGGTGAGTTTCGGGCGCAGAGCTGAGCCTTCCACCAAGTCGTAGAAGGCATTTTCCTGTGACACCTGCAACGCAATTTCCCATAGGACGAGCCAGATGATTCCATAGATGATGGCACTGATGCACGCGCTTATCAACATCCCTCCGAGGCTGTCCAACCATTTTTGCGGTCTCCAACTTACATAGCCTTGTATAAGCACTGGTATTTGCGACGCGTACAAGATTATCTGAACGATGCCCCAAATAATGAAAAATGCCAGTAGAGGCGCCCACGAAAAGTCGCCGATGGCCCTGCCTAGCTGATCCTGAAAATTGACCGCCAAAGCAATGCTGGTGACCCATATTGCAAAGACAATGAGAAGAGGCAAGAATCTTCCAGTTAATAGTCCCCTCAAGGCACCAACGACCAGGAGGATGGCAAATATAGCGTCTAGCCAGTTCATTTCTCTTGATTTCTAGCGCGTTGCGGCCATGCGCAGCGAACAAAGGCAGTATAGATTGTTTTTAATTTGACTCCATTTCTGGCGTGAGTATCCTATCCAATCAAAACCGATTTGTCAAGGAATTGTGCTTCTTGCCATTACCAGGCTTTCACTGAAATCCTTCCACGCTTCATGATTTTATAACAAACGTTATATTTCCTGTCGTAGAAATAGGAGAGCAGACTCCCTCTCCCTTGAAG
>CAYWDP010000068.1:3155-11059 GCA_964457045.1 uncultured Dehalococcoidia bacterium | reverse complement strand
CTAGACAACACTATGCCGAAGATTATAGACCCAAGTTTGGCACATCAAATCCGCTACAGAATGTGCTGAACCTGATACGAAACTCTCCAAGTTCGGTTAGAAGCTAACCTGGAACAGTTGACCCAGAAGCCAGCCCAGTCCAAAACATACTGGAAAGGTTATTACCCAGGCAGCCACCATATTGCCTGCCACCCCCCAGCGTACCGCAGAAAGGCGCCTGGTAGCTCCCACACCCATAATAGATGAGCTCAGGCAGTGGGTAGTGCTCACTGGAATGGCCAAATGAGAGGCTGCTTCGATAACTGCCGCTGCTGAGCCTTGAGCAGCAAAGCCATGTACCGGACGAAGGGCGGTTATCCTCAAGCCCAAGGTGCGGATAACTCGCCAACCACCAAAGGCAGTACCCAGGGTTATCATGGTGGCTGAGACGGCGATCACCCACCAGGGAATTCCATCCCATAGCCCGGCATTTCCAGTATAGTAAACTAACCCAGCAGTGATAACGCCTATGGGCATCTGACCATCGTTCTTGCCATGACTGTAAGCCACAAAGGCAGCAGTAAGGATCTGGAGATTGCCAAAGATATTGCGCATCCTGGCTGGAGCACTACGACGGAAAACCCACATCAACAATGCCATCACCACAAAGCCACCAGCAAAACCCAGGACAGGAGCAATAGCCACCGCTGAAAGCACTTTCCGGAAGACCCCCCATTGAATTGCGTCAATGCCAGCTATGGCTATCCCGGCTCCCACCAAACCAGCCACCAAGCCATGGGTCAAGCTTATGGGAAGCCCAAAGCGGGTGCAAAAAAGACCCCAAATAATAATGGAAGCTAGAGCAGCAATCAACACCCATGCAGTAACATCCTCAGAGGCTAGGAGACCTTTGCCAATCGTCCTAGCCACCGCTGTCCCTGTGGCCGCTCCAGCAAAATTGCCCAAAGCTGCCACAGCAATAGCGGCACGCGGGGATAGAACTCGGGTACCAACTGCGGTGGCAATAGCATTAGCCGCGTCATTGATACCGTTGGTAAAGCCGAAAGCCAGGGCAAAGATGGTAACTATGACGAAGAGAGCTAGCGACGTCTCAGACATGCTTCAGCGCTATCCATCCATAGCTGCTAGCAATACTCATCTCTTTCCCAGGGGGTCTCAGGCATGCTTCAACGCTACTCCTTCAAGGACGTTGGCTACATCTTCGCAGCGGTCCGTGGCGCTCTCCATATGCTCATAGATCTCCCGCCATTTGATGATGTTTACGATATCAGTGTGATTCTCAAACAGCTCGCCCAGTGCCCGACGCAGTATCCGGTCTGCCTCATTCTCTAAGCGATTAAGCTCCACGCAGCGGGCCAGCATCTGCCCTAGCTCAGCGCGACGGCGCAAGCTAGGCATGGCTCGCTCTACCTCATAGGCAGCGTCAACAATGACGTTGGCCAGCTCCAGAGCGCTCTTTGTAGGGCAATCTATTCTGTAGATTAGCATAGCATCGGCCGCCGCTTGGATAAAATCAACTATATCGTCTAGGGCATGTGACAGTGAAGCAATATCTTCACGATCCAGGGGGGTGAAAAAGGTGCTGTGTAAATTAGCCATGATGCGGTGAGTGATGTCATCGCCTTTGTGCTCCAGTTCCGTGATCTCCCTTACCTTGTCCTCTACGCTCTCCCACTTCTCTACCATCTCCCGGAACACCTTGGATATCTTCACCAGATTGGCAGCGCCTTCTTCGAAAAGGTCGAAGAATTGGTCACCCTTAGGTAAGAAAGGTAATCTTATTGGCATCGCTCTCCTCCCAACCTTATCTCCCTTTATGATCAAACCAGTTTATCAAAAGGGAGAAGGGTCGTCAATCTATAAAATTGTCCCATACCTCATTTTCTAACAAACGTTATAGCTTCTGTCGTAGAAATGGGAGGGCAGACTCCCTCTCCCTTGAAGGGAGAGGGAGAGGGTTAGGGTGAGGGAGGAGTTCACAAACTATTGCATACTGTGTCTTATGGTATAATGGTATATCATATAGACTGCGGCAGACTGCGCAGTCTAAAACAACTGGGGAGGAAGAATATGTGGCTTCAAACGAGGATGTTTCTGTTGGTAGCTTTGCTCTTCGGCATTCTTTACGGTGTGATTACAGCGATCGGATACGCAGTGGGCGGCTTCAACCCTATAATCTTTCTCATCCTGGCTTTTGTCTTTCTGGGCATCCAGTACCTCATCGGCCCCTCGATAGTGAGCTGGACTATGAGGGTGAAGTGGGTTTCTGAGAAAGAGGAACCGGAGTTGCATAGAATGGTGGCTGAACAGGCAGAGAGAGCCCACCTTCCCAAGCCTAAGGTAGGCGTTTCTCAGTTGTCTGCTGCCCCACCTAACGCCTTTGCCTTTGGAAGAACACACGGGGATGGGCGAGTTTGTGTCACACCGGCAATTATGAGGCTCTTAAGTAAGGATGAACTCCAGGCCGTTATAGGGCATGAAATCTCCCATATCAAACACAGGGACATGGTGGTCATCACCCTGCTGTCAGCCATTCCCCTCATCATGTACTGGATTGCCTTGAGCTTTATGTTTCGGGGCATGTTTGGCGGGGGAAGAGGGAGTGCTGGCTATGCTGTTCTCATTGGTCTGGGCGCCTTTGTTCTCTATTTCATCACCAACCTGCTTGTTCTCTATGGCTCTCGCATCCGGGAGTACTACGCCGACCGGGGAAGCGTCAGGCTGGGCAATGAGCCACACAATCTGGCCACCGCCCTCTACAAGCTGGTCTATGGCAATGCCCGCTATAAAGGCAGGGAGGAGCTAAAAGAGATAGAGGGGGTGAAAGCCTTCTTTATCAGTGACCCCTCCAGGGCATGGAACGAGGTAAGGGAATTATCTCAGGTTGACCTTGACATGAGTGGCACAATTGACCCCGATGAGCTGGCGGCCTTAAGGTCTAAGACCATTCGCCTCGGTTCTCAAGACAAGATGATGGAAATACTGAGCACCCACCCCAATATGCTGAAAAGGATCCATCACCTTTCCTCGTTGATATAATAGGTTTTACTAAATGATTTCCTCTCTTTAGTCTCTCTCAGAGCACAGCTATTGGCTTGGTATGTCCGTGACGGACCGTCTCATGACAACGGTTCCTGTGAAAGCCAAGAAAGCCAGTATGCCACCGGACAAGGTTAAGTACAAACCATATCCATAGCTAACCGAAAAATCCATCATGCTGACAGTTTCAATATCGGACAATCCCCAAACAGCCCCAACTATTGCCAGCACGCCTCCCATCACAAGGCTTGCCCAAGGCGCTTTCACTGCAGGAGCAAACACAGCGAGTAGGGCACCCACCAGCGCAAGAATACCGCCAGCTAAAGCTAAAAGACAGTACATTTCCCTTTCGGCAGGCTGTCCCAAGATCTTCGCCTCGGTTATTGAGTCCCACGCAGTCATACTGACTGATGCGCCCCATCCAGTACTCAGTGTCACCCAAGGAGCAAAGATTCCGACTAACGCGAGTACACCCCCGATCAGCCCCATAGCCGCGAGTATTTCCTTCCTCATCTATTTTACCCCCTCGCTTATGTTTTATGTAAAAAAGGACGCTAACCCCTTCGGCTACGGCGCGGAGGAGACTTTATCTTTTCAGCAACCTGGCGATCAGCCCTATAGTCAGGGGCAGTAATCGGCCAAACGAAGCTAAGGCGCGGATCTACCATCCGGGAGCTAATGCGAGCCTCGATTTTCTCCTCCAGTTCCTCCTGAGAGCCGGACATAGTGATTACCGTAGGCAGACGAGCATTATATCGATAATTAATGAGCTGGTAAAGCTTTTCCTGGGCCCAGGGGGTGCTGCTATGCTCCCCAAAGTCATCAAGGACAAGAAGGGGGGCGCTCTTTACCCTTTCAAAGAGCTCATCATAGGTGACCTTGCTTTCAGGGCTGAAGGAAGATCTAAGGTGATCCAGAAAGTCAGAGACGATAATAAAGGAGACGGGCTTGCCCCTTCGCAATTGGTAGTTAGCAATAGCAGCAGCCAGATGGGTCTTGCCACAACCATACTCCCCCAGAAATATCAGCCAGCCCTCTGGTGATTCAGCAAAGCTATGAGCACGGTGGAAGGCTATCTCAAGGTTCTCGCGTTGCTCCAGGGGGAGGTTAACTCTCTTGGAATCGAAGTTATCAAAGGTCATACTACTGAGTAATTCCAGCCCCAGGCTGCTTGAGTAATCAAGGATAGGGGGCCTCTTCTCCTCCAAGAGAAATATCTGGGAAAGGCTGGGGTCAGTTAAGCGGGTGCGCCATCGTTCCTCCAGTTCCTCCAAGGAAAGGCCAGCACTTATATTTACCACCGTAGGCAACTGGGCATTGAAGCGATGGTTAATGAGCTGAAACAATTTCTCCTCTGCCCAAGGGGTGCTAGTTTGGGTGCCTAAGTCGTCTAAGATGAGAAGAGGGGCACCCTGCACCTGCTCAAAGAGGTCGTCGTAGGAGATGTTGCTGCTGGGGCTGAAAGTGGAGCGCAAATGGTCAAGGAGGTCAGGGACACCGATGAAGAAAGCTGGATAGCCTTGATGGAGACGGTAATTGGCAATAGCAGCAGCCAGATGGGTCTTGCCGCAGCCGCTTGGTCCCATGAATACTAGCCACCCTTGAGGGTTTTGGGCAAAGGAGGTTGCTGCTCGGTAAGCAAGAATAAATTTCTCTTGATTTTGGGGCTCACCACTCCTGCCCTGCAGTATCAAGTTATCGAAGGTGAGACGGGTTAAGGAGCCTAAGTTGCTATAGCGCTGCAGGCGAGCAAGGCGGTTCTCCTCCAATTCCTTTCGGGTGCATTGACAGGGCATCGCCCTTCCAAAATCAGGGTGTCCCGGGGGAACATCAAGGTAAACAAACCCCGCTCCCTTACAGCGAGGACAGGGCGGAGGCTCCTCTGGCGACTCAGCGCCCGAAGAGGTGTCCATACCTTCCCTTGCGGCTAGGAACTTTCTCCTTCTTAAAATCTCTCCTAAACTCTCCACTTTCCTTACCCTCTGAGGACCAACGCTCCAAAATGCGGGCGATGTATCTCCAACTGCGTTTGTTTAGGCTGACAGCCTCCTTAAAGGCTTCCTCTATCCACGAAGCAGGGTAGAGCTTTTCTGCCTCTTTTAGCTCCTCAGCGATCATTGGTGTGAGCAAACCAATATTCTGCTCATATAGAGCAAAGATGTTGGGTTTTTCTTCTTTTATACGGGGTGGGGGCTGAGGCAAGGCACCCAAAGAGAGTTCACCACTTTGTAGCTTGGCGATAGCCCTTCTATTAGCTTCGTTATTGATAAAGTAAAGCTTTTGTGACTCCCCTTCCTTTTCCAGTACCAGGTACAAAAGGACACCACGCTTTATAGCCGACTCCAGGGCATTGCCCAACACCTCAGCAGGGCTGCTCCCTTCTACCCCCTCCATCAGGGTCTTATCACCTATGAGCTCTCTATAGTTAACGAACTTGGGAGCACCTCGCTTCTGATATAGTCGCCAGAAGATATGGAGGATTAGCTTCAATTCTGTCAAGCTACCTATTTGGGGGAGTAGCCCGGTAAAGAAAACGTTAGGGAGGGGGGTGAAATTTGATTTAGCCGGGAAACCGGGGAAGGGTTGGTTGTTCAATCTCCTGCTCCGAAACCAAATTCTCGAACTTAGTAATATTCTGGCGAAACCTCAAATCTCTCTGCCCTATGGGTCCATTGCGATGCTTGGCTACTATGATATTGGCAATCCCCTTGGGATAGGGCTTATCAGGGTTACTTCTCTCCCAGGCCTCTTGAGTATAATAGACCTCGTCTCGATGGATGAACAGGACTACATCGGCGTCTTGCTCAATGCTGCCGCTCTCCCTCAGGTCGGAGAGCAAAGGGATATGAGAGGGGCGTAACTCTGCTGCTCTGCTTAGTTGGGATACCGCAAGGACGGAGGTATCCAACTCACGGGCCAACGCTTTAAGAGAGCGGGAGATTTCGCTGATCTCCTGGACTTTGCTCTCTATCCTGCCATCTCCTCGGATCAATTGCAGGTAATCTACGATGATAAGGTCAATGCCCCGCTCATAGTGCAGGCGGCGTGCCTTGCTCCGCATCTCTACTACCCTGAGGGCTGGCGAATCGTCTATATAGATTGGCGCCTCAGCGAGAACCCCAGCGGCATCCATAACCCTTTTTTCTTCCGCTGCGGTATAACGCCCCAGCCTAACTCGTTTAGAATCTACCTCCGCCTCGCTAGAGAGGAGGCGCTGCGCCAGTTGCTCCTTAGCCATCTCCAGGCTAAAAATAGCTACATTAGCCTTCTGCTCTACAGCAGCATTTCTGGCAATGCTCAGTGCCAGGCTTGATTTCCCCAGACTTGGCCTCGCTCCCAAAACAATCATATCAGAGCGCTGTAAGCCACCCAGGAGTTCGTCTAAGGCAACAAAGCCACTGAGTACATGAGAGGGGTGACCTTCCACAGGCGGTGGGGCGGCAAAACCACTCTCCTCAAAGTATTGCTCCAAAACCCGACGAATGTGAACAAAGTCACGAGGGCTTTCACCACGGCGCAGCTTGAACAGGATATCCTCTGCCTTATCCAGGGCAGCATCCACATCAGGCCCTGCTTCATAGCCTATAGCAGCAATCTGTCCCGCCGCGCTGATAAGCCGGCGCATCACCGCTAAGCGGTGCACAATCTGAGCATAATACTCAACATGAACGGAAGTAGGCAGCACTGAGACAAGGTGGCTCAAATAAGCTACGCCGCCAACCTCCTCCAGCTTTCCTTGCCTGGTCAGCTCCTGAGCCACTGTAATTTGATTTATGGCCTCATTTCGCTCATAAAGGGAAAGGCAGGCCTCATAGAGCCACTGATTTTTCTCGCGGTAGAAAGCTTCCGGCTTGAGGAAGATAGTGGTTTTAATGATTGCCTCAGGATCAACAAGCAAAGAGCCGATTACGGCCTCTTCAGCCTCAATATTATGAGGTGGCAACCTTTCAATATCTGCCACTATTCCTCCCTAGTCACAACAACCTTTATCTTGGGTGCTAGGTCTTCGCTTAACCTCACGGTCACCTCATAGTCTCCTAACTGGCGGATAGGCTCCTCTAGCTCTATTTTTCCCCTGGCAATATCCAGCCCAGTCAATCGGCTTAGCTCCCGAGCAATGTCACTGTCTCTAACAGAGCCATAAAGGCGGTCATCGCTACTGGCCCTTTCCTTAAAGGTGATGAGGAGCCCTTCAAGTTGCTCAGCTAGCTCGGTAATTTCGGCAGCAAAGCGTTGCTGTTTTTCCTTCTCCTTTTGAAGTTGCGCCTCTGCTGCCTTGAGGGCTGAGGGGGTAGCCAGCAAGGCAAGCTTCTTAGGGAGAAGGAAGTTTCTCCCATAGCCATCGGCTACCTCTTTTACCTCCCCCGCCCTGCCTACATTGGCTATATCTTCGAGGAGAACTATCTTCATTTAGAAATATTATACCCCGCAGCCCCAAAAAGCGAAAGCTTTTTCAGAATGTCAAAAATTTTGTTTCTCGGCGGTTAAATTCAGGCCTGGTGACAGGCTGGAAATCTCCTCTTCCTTTCGCTATAATGGCATTGCTTTGGAGAAAACGGAGCTAAAGAAGCTGATCCTTGAGGAAGTAGAAGCTTACCGCACCGAGCTTATTGACCTCAGCCTTAGGATCCATGCCAACCCTGAGCTGAGTCTCCAGGAGGTGAAGGCTTCAGGATGGCTAGCAGAATACCTGGAAGGAAAAGGATTTGAGGTAGAAAGGGGGTTCTGCGAGCTACCTACTGCTTTCAAAGCAAGCTATGGTCAAGGGAAACCAGTGATTGCCTTTCTTGCTGAATACGACGCTTTACCTAAACTAGGGCATGCCTGCGGACATAATATCATAGCTGCTGCTGCTGTAGGTGCCG
>CAYWDP010000068.1:0-3055 GCA_964457045.1 uncultured Dehalococcoidia bacterium | reverse complement strand
GCAGCCTGTCCTGATGAGGGTATCAACGCCTTAGAGGCTTTGATTCTGGCTTTCAATAACATCAATTCACTGCGACAACAGGTTAGAGAGAGGAGCCGCATTCACGGGATCATCACCGATGGTGGCGAAGCAGCTAATATCGTTCCCGCTTATAGCAAAGCCATCTTCCTGGTGCGGGCTGAAGATGAGGAATACCTTGGTGAGCTAAAGGAAAGGGTCTTAGAGTGCTTTAGCGCTGCTTCTCTGGCTACCGGGGCTCGCCTCGAATATCGATGGGGGGAGGTAAGCTATGCCCCGCTATGGAATAACTCCGCCTTAGCCCAGCTTTTCAGTCAGAATATGGAGACCTTAGGACGAAAGACTCATCCTCCCGACCCCCGACGAGGATGTGGCAGTACTGACATGGGGAATGTGAGTCAGGTTGCGCCTAGCCTTCAACCCTTTGTAGCTATTGCTTCCCCAGGGGTCTCAGAACATTCACCAGAATTTGCCCTTGCCGCTGCCTCTGAAGCAGGTCATCAGGGGTTGCTAGACGGGGCAAAGGCTCTTGCCCTTACCGGGGTTGACCTTCTTGCCAACCGAGGGGCGGTAGTCAGAGTTAAGGAAGAGTTTTTGAAGCAGAAGACAATCAAGGGGCTTGCCATTGAGTAAATCTCGGATTATACTAGACAAAAATATTGGGTGAAACTAGAAAGGGAGGTTGAAAATGGTTATGCGTTGGCTTGCCTGTGCAGCGGGGAGCGTGCATATTGTTGGACCTTGCCCTGAGTGCTATGCCAAAGAAGGGGGTTTGATTATGGGCACAGTTACCCTCACCTATAGTGGGAGGGTAACAGCGAAGTGCCTAGACTGCAACAAGGCTATCGACTATTACGTTGACGCCAATGAGGAGAAGATTTGGAGGTTGGATCCTGTAGAAGCAAAGGGGATGCGGATAGAAGCTCCTCCGCCACCAGGATAAAGAAAGGACAGCAAAAAACTCCCTTGTCTTTGTTATACTACAAGTAGGGCAGACCTTTTTGAACATCTGGGGGAGGTAATATTCTCCCCAGCCACAAAGATAGTGCTCGCCTAAGGTTCCTCTTAGGTAGTAGCTGAGTATTTTCACCAAAGATAACCTTTCAGCCCTTAACCTCCTAGTGATGAGTAAGTAAAGTGGACGTTTATTGGGGCATCGATGTTGGCTCAGTGACGACCAAATTTGCTGCACTTGATAAAGATAGTCAGCTTGCCAGTTCTATTTATTTGCGTACTCAGGGCAAACCCATTGCTATGATACAACAGGGGCTGAAAAAGATGAGGGAGGAGCTACCCCCGGATATTGTAATCCGAGGCGTGGGCGCTACAGGGAGTGCTCGTTATCTAGTCGGCGTCATTGTTGGTGCCGATGTAATCAAGAATGAGATTACTAGTCAAGTTGTAGCTACCTTACGATATGTCCCCGAAGTGCAGACCATTATTGAAATTGGAGGGCAGGATAGTAAGATCATCATTTTGCAGCAAGGGATAGTGACCGGCTTTGGCATGAACACCGTTTGTGCTGCCGGCACCGGCAGCTTTCTCGACCATCAAGCTTTGCGCCTCAATGTGAATATTGAAGAGTTCGGGCAACGAGCACTCCAGAGCAAGAACCCAGTGCGTATTGCCGGACAGTGCACTGTTTTCGCTGAGTCGGACATGATTCATAAGCAACAGATAGGTCATTCCATAGAGGATATCCTCTATGGTTTATGTCAAGCGTTAGTGCGCAATTACCTTAACAACCTTGGTTTAGGAAAGGAGATCCTGCCTCCGGTAGTCTTTCAAGGAGGGGTTGCCTTTAATCAAGGTATTGTTAGAGCCTTGAAGGAGAGCCTGGCAATGGATGTAATTGTCCCTCCTCATCATGAGGTAATGGGGGCTATAGGAGCAGCCCTTCTAGCCCAGGAGGCAGAAAAAGGCAACGGAACGAAGTTTAAAGGCTTTGGGATAAGTGAAGCCGACTATCATACCTCATCTTTTGAATGTAAAGCCTGCCCCAATCTTTGTGAGATTGCCCAAATCTCCCTTAACGGGAGGATCCTCGCCCGCTGGGGAGGTCGCTGTGACCTTTGGGAGAGGATGCCAACTAGCTAGGGGAGAAAAACGTGGCTAAGATTCTCCGCTTCCCTTGGGGTGAGAGCTAAGACTGGAGGAGGCTTTGACCGCGCAGCCCTCGATTCATGTTACCGTCTTTGATAATAGCAAAGGTGAGAAATGTGAAGGCCGCTGCGGCTTAGATCTTTCTGCACCAGGGGCACTCGAGTCTATTACCGAGCTTCTAAATAAGCTTTATGGGGGGAGAGTGCAATTGGAATACCTCGACCTGGCTGAACCCTCCATCAGCAGTGCACACCCAGAGATTGTTGAAAGGGTAAGAGTGGAGAACCTATCTTTGCCTTTGTTATTGATTAATGGCAAGCTGAGGATATCGGGTTATTTTGATATCCGTTTACTTCAAAGTGCGATTCAAATCGAAACGGAGATGGGGCGTGAGTGAGAAAACTCGGCTTATGAAAGGGGTGAATTTGTTTCTGTCACTTGGATGGGTGGTAGTCTTGCAGACTCCACCCTTATTCCTATTGGGGGGGTAAGAATTGAAAAGGCTTTGTCAGGACAAGTTGGGTTGAAGCGTGCAATTGCAAGGGGTTGAAGAGCTTGACAAGCCGAAAAAGGAAGTTAGAATTAAGGCTAAGTAGCCTCAGTTAGAGGCTGTTTATTCAGGAACATGGTTTGCTAATTTATTGGGTACTTATGCCTGACAGGTCAACTAATCAAAATTCGCTTTCCTTTAGTACCCTGACTGTAAAAGACGACTTTTCTCTATTCTGTTAACGAACACTCAAATGCTCTGTCCTAAGAGGGGGTTATCATGGGTATAGGTTACCAAAATAGGAGCCTAAAGGAGATACTGGCGGAGAGAGATCGGCTATTGAGCGAGACTGGCTATCTTTGGGGTTTGAAGGAGTTGGCGCTGCATCAAGAGGATCCAGCGAAAATGATGCGCTTCCAGCTTAGAGTGCTCGGTGCCTGCATC
>CAYWDP010000067.1:0-11301 GCA_964457045.1 uncultured Dehalococcoidia bacterium | reverse complement strand
GAAGACCAGCGGCCTAGTGGCTCCACAAAGTTAGCGCTTATGCCCCTCAAGGGAGAGGGAGTCTGCTTCCCATTCCTACAACAGAGGTTATGATGTTTGTTATAAAAGTGTGGGGGCGTTTTAGTGAAAACTGGGCAATTGCAAGAAACGGCTGTGTCTTGAGATTGACAAACCTGTGAGCAATTTCTAGGATAAGCAAGATAGATGGACCTCTCAATATTCGCTCTAACAAACAAGGTAGCCATTGTAACTGGGAGCGGCAGAGGGATTGGTAAAGCGATTGCCTTGGGCTTGGCTGATGTCGGTGCCGACTTAGTAGTAGTTGCTCGTACCGCTGCTGAGATAGAGGCTACTGCGGCAGAGATCCGGGATAGGGGGAGGAAGGCTTTGGCTGTGCCTACTGATATCCGAAGTGCCGACCAGGTGAGGAACATGATAGAAAGGACTATTGCAGAGTTTGGCAAAATCGATATTCTGGTTAATAATGCTGGAGGCACCTTTAGTGTCCCCTTTCTCCAAATGAGCGAAGGTGCTTGGGATGCCGTCCTTCGAGAGAACTTGAAGAGCGTCTTTCTATGTACCAAAGCGGTAGTCGATGTAATGGTAAAGCAGAAAGAGGGAAGTATTATCAATATTAGTTCCTTAGCTGGGCAAGTGCCTTATGCTAAAATGGCTCACTATGGGGCGGCTAAGGCAGGGGTTATTAATTTGACTCAAACCCTGGCTGTGGAATTAGGTTCTCATAACATTCGGGTGAACACGATTGTGCCAGGCTATATCGAGGTTGAATGGTTTAATCAACTCCTTCAGGAGCATCCTGAGGTGCGAGAGCGCCGACTGCAGAGGGTTCCTCTGGGACGCTTTGGAAAACCGGAGGAGGTTGTTGGGGCAGCTATTTACCTCGCCTCTGAGGCCTCTAGTTACGTCACTGGGGCGAGCATATTGGTTACTGGTGGCTTAACTTTTTTGATGCCCGACTTCTAATAATCAAACAGGGAGGTGGCATGGATTTCCGCTTCAGCGAAGAGGAAGAAAGTTTCAGACAAGAGGTTTTTGAATTCATAAAAAAAGAACTCCCGCCCCACTGGACAGGTACAGGACTTCTCCAGGAGGCGAAAGATGGGGAGGAGTGGGACTTTTCCCGTCGTATGCTGTGCAAAGTAGGGGCTAGAGGATGGCATGCCCTGTCTTGGCCCAGGGAATATGGAGGACAGGACTCTGTGGCCAGGCAATTTATCCTCAGCGAGGAGATGTACTACCATGAGTTGCCAGGGGTGGATTTGCAGGGTGCCCTTATGTGTGCCCCTGTCCTGATCCAATACGGGAGTGAGGAGCAGAAAAGAGAACACCTGCCAAAGATTGCCCAGGGTGAGGTAGTGTGGTGCCAGGCCTTTAGTGAGCCAGGAGCTGGCTCTGATCTGGCAGCGATATCTACTCGAGCTGTGGAGAAGGAGGATTGCTTTATCCTCGATGGCCAAAAGGTATGGAGTACCACTGCCCACCGCGCTGATTGGACCTTTCTGCTGGCCAGGACTGACCCCGAGGCTCCCAAGCATAGAGGGATTAGCTTCTTTCTTTTAGATTTGAAAACACCTGGCGTCACTGTCCGTCCCTTGCCTAATATAGTCGGCACCTACTGTGAGATTTTCTTTGACAGCGTGCCCGTCCCGAAGGGTAACCTGGTAGGAAAGAAAAACGATGGCTGGAGCGTATCAGCCGCTGTCCTGGGTTACGAAAGATCAGGGATTCATCGAATTGCCGCAGCCCGGCGGAATCTAGATCGGCTGTTAGAATTTGCCAGGGAGACAAAGCGTAATGGCGTGCCCTTGTTCCAGGACCCCATAGTTAGGCAGAGGTTAACCCAGCTATTTATTGATGGTGAAGCAGCAAGGCTCCTTGCTTGCCGGATCGTCTGGCTGCAGGGCACGGGACAAAGCGTAGTTCATGAGGCTTCGATGTCAAGAGTATTTGGTGCTGAATTCCAGCAGCGGGTAGCTCAGACTGGGATGCAGCTCTTAGGCTATTATGGGCAGCTTGAGCCGGATTGCAAATGGGCTCCCCTGGCTGGCTTTTTCCTCCGACAATACCTTTATGCACTGGCAGCCACGGTTGGGGCTGGTACCTCAGAGATTCAAAGGAACATTATTGCCACTAGAGGGTTGGGGTTGCCCAGGGGCTAGACGACCAAATAATAATGTAGAAAGAGGGGGTAGCAATTATGGATTTAGGTCTTTCTGAACCGCAGGAAATGCTCCGGAAAATGGCTCGAGATTTCTTGTCCACCGAGTGCCCTAAGCAGTTGGTTAGGGAGATGGAGGAGGATGAGAAAGGTTACTCGCCGGAGCTATGGCAAAAGATGGCAGAGCTGGGCTGGCAGGGGCTACCCTTCCCTGAAGAATACGGAGGTGGTGGGGGCACCTTCCTCGATTTAGCTGTGCTTCTGGAGGAGATGGGTCGCGCCTGTCTGCCTGGCCCTTTTTTCTCCACGGTGGTTTTAGGTGGCTTAACTATTCTGGATGTGGGCAGCCAAGAGCAGAAGCAGGAGTTCCTGTTCCAGATAGCTAGTGGCGAAAGAATCATGACTCTAGCTTTGACGGAGTCCAGTGCTAGCTATGATGCCACTGGCATCGCTGTTGAGGCTACTGCCAACAAGGGGCAATATGTTATCAACGGCACGAAGCTGTTTGTGCCCGATGCGCATATTGCAGATTGGATGATATGTGTCGCCCGAACAAGGAAGGAGGAGATGCCTGAGGAGGGGATTACTTTGTTTCTGGTGAAGAGCGGCAAACAGGGGATGGTCTGTAATTTACTTCCGTCCCTCGCCCGTGATAAGCAATGTGAGGTAGTTTTCGACAACTTCAGAGCGCCCAAGGAGAATATATTAGGTGAGACTGACCAGGGCTGGACTGAAGTGAGCAGAGTCCTGCAGCGGGCAGCAGTGGCTAAGAGCATAGAGGTGGTAGGTGGAGCGCAGCAGGTTCTAGAGATGACCGTCAACTATGCCAAGGAAAGGGTTCAATTTGACCGCCCTATCGGCAGTTTCCAGGCTATCCAGCATCACTGTGCCAATATGGCAGTAGATGTTGATACGGCTCGACTTCTGGCTTACCAGGCGGCTTGGAAGCTGAGTGAAGGGCTACCCTGTGCCTTGGAAGTAGCTATGGCTAAAGCCTGGGCTAGCGAGGCCTGTAGACGGGTCGCTTCTCTGGGACACCAGGTCCATGGGGCGATAGGCTTTACCCTGGATCACGACATGCAACTGTATTCCAGACGTGCTAAGGCAGCCGAAGTCGCCTTTGGTGATGCTGACTTTCATCGGGAGAAATTGGCTCGAGAGCTGGAGCTTTAGCGTACCCGGCTGATACCTCATAAGTCTAATTTAGGGATAACCAGGTGAACCAGGAAAAGAAGCTAACCCAAGATGAGGCCCAAGGAATAGGGAGGAGGTTTCTTCTCAACCGATACCCCAGTGCAAAGATTACCTTTAGTAAGGTGGCACTTATCACCGAAAGAGCTGTCCCCTTGTATTACTTAGAGGGGAACCTCAAAATACCCTCAGGCAATCTCATTTCTAAGCTACTCTGGCGCTCGGAACAATATATCTTTAAAATACAGTTGAGCGCCTTGGAGGGCAGGGTGCTCAGTTGGGAGCTAGTGTAGATGGGCACTTATGATTATGTTATTGTCGGTAGCGGGATTGCCGGGCTTTACACTGCCTTGCTAGCACAAGAGCAGGGCAGTGTTTTGATCCTGACTAAGGGAAGCATTGATGATTGCAACACTAAATATGCCCAGGGAGGCATTGCTGCGGCGATAGGAAAAGGTGATTCCCCTGAGCTTCACTTCCAGGACACTATGGGTGCAGGGGCTGGCTTATCTGATCCTGGAGCAGTGCACCTCCTGGCAGAAGAGGCTGCTGACCGCATTGCTGACCTCATTAATTTGGGCGTTCCCTTCGATACAATTAATGGAGAGGTTGCCCTTACCAAAGAGGCAGCCCATGCGGTTCCCCGTATTTTGCATGCTGGTGGTGATGCCACCGGTGAGCATATAGAGGTTACTCTCAGCCGAAGGGTTAGCCTATCGAGGATCAAGGTTCTGGAGCACTGCTTGGCTGCTGAGATTATGGTGGAAAAGGGGATGGTCAGGGGGGTAAAGGCCCTCGATTGCCGCACCGGCTCCATTGAGGAATTCGGTTGCCACAGCCTTATTTTAGCTACAGGAGGTGCTGGGCGTCTCTTCAAATATACTACTAACTCAGAGGTAGCCACTGGTGATGGGGTCGCCCTTGCCTTTCAAGCTGGGGCAGAGATCATCGATATGGAGTTCTTTCAGTTCCATCCCACTGCACTACGTTTACCCGGGGTAACTCCCTTTCTCATTTCCGAAGCAGTTAGAGGCGAGGGAGGGATTCTGCGCAATGTAGAGGGCTATCACTTTATGCCAGACTATACCCCCGAAGGGGAGCTTGCCCCTCGGGATATGGTAGCCCGCAGTATTCTCTTTGAGATGAAGAAAACCCACAGCGACAGGGTCTTCCTTGACGTCACCCACCTACCACCTCATCTGATTACTACCCGCTTCCCCCATATTTACCGTTTCTGCCTTGACCATGGCTTGGATATCACCAAAGGGCTCATCCCCGTAGCACCTGCCGCCCACTATATGATGGGAGGGGTAAGGACGAATACATGGGGGGAAACCAACATCGGCGGACTCTTTGCCGTTGGTGAGGTAGCCTGTACTGGGGTACATGGAGCCAATAGGCTAGCCAGCAATTCGCTATTGGAGGTTCTGGTCTTCAGTAAGCGGATTGTGCAAAGAACCAAGGAAGGAACTGCTGGAGATACTACAGGAAGAAGTGAGCCAAACTACTATTCTCTTCCTCAGCGAGAGGTTTCAGCAGCAGTCCCTCCTCTCAGTCTTACTGCTCTCGAGTCATTGATGTGGGAAAAGGTGGGTATTGTTCGCTCTGGGGAGATGTTAGAGGAGGCAGCGAGTACCCTCGCTGCCTGGGAGAGAAGCCTGAAAAAAGCCTCTGACCGCAGTTCCTATGAACTAAATAACCTGGTGCTGACGGCTCGACTAATGACAGAGGCAGCCTTGATAAGGGAGGAGAGCCGTGGGGCGCACTTCCGCACTGATTATCCTCAACCCTCCCCAGATTGGCTGAAGCATATTGTGTTGATGAGGGGGTAAGACCTTGGAGATAGAGTGGCAACAAATAGAGGAAGTAGTTGATCGCGCTCTTGATGAAGACTTAGTCTGGGGCGACGTGACCACCCAGGCTGTTATACCCCCTGAATTGCGGGGAAAGGCTTCTATAATGGCTGAAGCAAGCGGGGTGTTGGCAGGGGCGGAAGTAGCCCGGATGGTCTTCCATCGGGTTGACCCCTCCCTTCAATTTGAGCTGCTGATTCCCGAAGGAAGCAAGGTGCAGCCAGGCGATGTCATAGCTAGGGTTGAGGGGAGGGTGGCCAGTATCCTTAGAGTGGAGCGAGTAGCCCTTAACTTCCTGCAGCAGCTAAGTGGTATTGCCTCGGAGACCCGCCGCTATGTGGAGGCAATTAAGGGGTTGAATACTCGTATTATGGATACCCGCAAGACCACCCCGGGGTTGAGGTCTCTGGAAAAGTATGCTGTCAGGATAGGCGGAGGCTATAATCATCGCTTGCACCTCGGCGATTGGCTTCTCATTAAGGATAATCACCTTGTTGCCCTGCGTGGTCAGGGGATGGGCCTGAGGGAGGTCATTGCCGAGGCAAAACAAAAAGCACCCCAGAACCTTAAGGTGGAGGTGGAGGTGGAGACTGCTGAGGAAGCGCTGGAAGCTGTTGATGCTGGTGCTGACATTGTTATGCTGGACAACATGGGCCTGGAAGAGATGCGCCATGCGGTGGAGCTAGTCGGAGGTCGAGCCTTGCTGGAAGCCTCCGGAGGCGTTACTTTGGATAATGTACGTCAAATAGCTGAGACAGGGGTCGATTTCATCTCCGTTGGCGCCCTGACCCACTCCGCAAGTGTCCTTGACTTCAGCCTTGAACTGGAAGGCTAATTTTTCTAGAATGGGTTAAGCGATTGAGTTCGAATCTTGTTTGGTGAGAGACTTAAGATGCCAAAAATAAAGACAAACAATGTTGAAACCTATTACGAAGTTCATGGAGATGGGATTCCACTTGTATTAATCCCTGGTGTAGGGGCATGTTATAAATTGTGGCAGCCCCAAATTGAGGCATTTTCAAAGCACTTTAAAGTAATTGTCTATGATGTAAGAGGTCACGGGGAATCCAGCGGCTATAATGAAAAATACTCGATACAACTTTTCGCTAGCGATTTGAAGTTTTTATTAGACAATTTAGGCATTACAAAAGCCCATCTTTGCGGATTATCTATGGGCGGGCTTATTGCCCAGCAATTTGCTATTGACTACCCGACGGCGGTAGACAAGCTCATTTTAGTTGGTACATTCTGTCATATACCAATCTGGGGCAAGATTTTAATCTCATTTGGCAGGGCTCTAAATCGAATTGTTTTGACATTTATAAGTATGGAACGATATGCAAAAATGGCAGCAAAAGGTTTGTTTAGGAAAAAGGAACAAGAACAACTGCGTGATTTCTTTATAAGAGAAGAAGTTGTTAAGATTTCAAAAAAGGAATTATTCAAGGTTATAGATGCTACATATTCTTTTGATTCCCTGAAGCGGCTGAAAGAAATAAAGTCACCTACTCTCATTCTTAATGCAGAAGGAGAAAAAGGCGAACGCCAACAAGCTGAAATCCTGCATAGGGAAATCAAAAACTCCAGGAAAGAACTTATTCTGGATGCATTCCATGCCACTAATCTAGAAAAACCGGAAGAATTTAATACATTGATTCTAGAGTTCTTACTAGAGCAAAAGTAAACTTACGCACTAAAGTGCAGAATGTTGTCCCCAATGAGTATCCATCAGTAAGCCAATGCGAAAGTCTTCTCGAAAGTTTTGCCTTTCATCCTGCTCGGTGAGCCGAACAGATTGTAATTCTGCTTCCTAGGTCTTTCTCGGTGGTGCCAGACCGTGTGCCGCGAGCAAGGGGATATGCAAGCTTCAAGTCACTTATTGTTTACGGGCAGTTGCTAGGTAACTGTTGGCGCTATCCTGTATGTCGATGTCTCCCATTCCCGCTGACGATAACAGGAATCGCATCTTGGCGGCATCGGGAATCATGTCATGCTTTACAGCACCCCCGATGGATTGGTGAAGTTGGTTAATCGTTTGTCTGCTCTCAGTGTGGCAAATTATCAGCCTTCCTCCTTGCTTGAGAACCCTTGCTATCTCTGACAGCGCTCGTACTTTGTTGGCAAAATGGGGGAAGGAAGCATAGCAGATGGCAATGTCGAAGATTTCTTCAAGCAGAGGGATTTCCTCCACAGCAGCTTGGAGGTAATTTACATTGTCCTGGGGATTCTTGAGGCGTGCCCGCTGTAACATTTCGTCTGAGACATCCAGGGCTAATACCTTTCCCTTATTCCCCACTGCATTATGGAGCAAGGGCAGAAGTATCCCGGTGCCGGTGCCTATATCGAGGACAGCGCTGCCTGGTTTAATATCCAGGCGCTCTATGATTTGGTGAAGTCGAGCTATAGTCTGCTCACTAGCCAGACTATCCCAGTTGCTAGCTGCCAGGTTGAAAAATTCCCGACGTTCGTTCATTTTCCTGTTCCTGCCATCTTTTGACCTTCCTTTTTGGTGAGAAAAGGATGGCAACACCGAAGATGACTGCGGAGATAATCACAATGGTCGCTCCACTGGGGAGGTCGAGAAGATAGGAAATCCAGAGCCCTATCCATCCTGAAAGGACGCCAAATAAAGCTGAAAGGAGGAACATCTTCTTTAAGCTGTAGGTGAGTTGATAGGCGGCAGCAGCGGGATTGATAATCAGGGCGAAAATCAGTAAGCCTCCTATACTTTGCAAAGAGGCGGTGATGGTTGCACCACTGAGAAAAAGCAGACTGTAGAAGAAAAGGCTGGCCGGGATACCTACCGCTAGCGCTATCTCGCGGTGGAAGATCACAGCTTGAATTTCCTTGTAGAAAAAAACCACCAGTCCTACTACCAGCGCCGCTATTATGCTCAGAAAAACCAGGTCCTGATGACCGATAGTGAGGATGCTTCCCCAAAGCAAATTCAGCGCCTCGCTTTTGGGGCCGGTCATTAATCCAATGAAAAGAAAGGCTAGCCCCATCATTATAGTAAACACGACCCCGATGGAGGTATCGGGATTGATTTCGCCTCGGTCAGCTAAGGGTCCCACAATAGCAGCGGCGAGCAGACAAAAAAGAAGGGCGCAGAGTATGGGGTTAAATCCTATCCAGAGACCAAAGAGGGCGCCGGCGAAGGCAGCATGGGACATGCATATGCCAATAAAGGAAAGGTGCATGGTCACCACAAAAACACCGATAATGGAACAGGCAATGCCAGCGAGGAAGGCTGCCAGAATGGCATTCTGTATGAATTGGTATCCTAGGATGGAGAAATCCAACTCAATTCCCTTCTACTTTCGTGGGAAAGAACCACTTGCTCCCCCTGGTGTGCTATGATGGAGATGGGCATATCGTAAAGCTGGCTTAAGATTTCCCCCTCGAGAATTGCTTCTGGTCTACCTACTTGCCAGATCTTTCCCTCTTTCATCAGCACTACCCGGTCGCAGGTGTGGAACACTGAGTTCAGGTCGTGGGTAACGAGGAAGGTAGTTAACTTCTGGGAGTCGTGGATGCTCCTTATTAGCTCCATTATTTCACTCTGGGAACGCCAGTCCAGGGCGGTGGTGGGTTCATCGAGGAGGAAGATCTCCGGCTCCTGTGCCAGGCAGCGGGCAATAGCCACCCGCTGTTGCTCTCCTCCTGAGAGGTGACCGATGGGACGTTCTGCCAGGTGGCTCATCCCTACTAACTCTAGCATTTTGTCTACTATGTCCCAGTCGGTGCTTCTGGGTCCGTGCAGTAACCCCAGGCGTCCATAGCGTCCTATCATTACTACCTCACGAACCTTGATGGGCATGCGGGGGTCAATATTCTGAATCTGGGCTACGTAGCCAATGCGTTTTCTGAGCCCATTGGTGTTGTGTCCGTTAAGATGATGTCCCAGCACATGAACCTGTCCCTGGAGCAACTTTCCCAGACCATTGATCAGGGTAAGCAGTGTAGTCTTACCAGCCCCGTTAGGACCAATGATGCCGATGAACTCTCCTCTCTTCACCTCCAGGGATACGCCGCGTAAGGCAACATCCTCCCGATAGGAAACCACTGCATCTTCAATCTTCACCATAGTATTGTTCATTTCTATTCCCTCCCAAAAATCCTATGGGCTCTTGCTATCCCAAGGCATCAAGTAGCCGATTAACGTTCTCCTCTATAGCCTCCGCCCAGGTGTCCGTGCCTTCCAATCCGCCGGGGAAATGGGACAGGATTACGTGTTTGGCCCCCGATATCTCTGCTGCTATGGTTGCCCCTACATCCGTCCCGTTCTGAAGGTTATCGATGACCAGGCTAACGTTGCTGCTCTTTCCTGTATCTATCATGGATTGTATCTCGGCTGCTGTAGGACTAGGCTTGTAGGAGCCAACAACATCGAACCCAGCCCATTGTACAAATCCTACCTGATGCTGAGCGCAAATTACCTTCACCTCGCTTACTCCCTCAGTATCGAGCCGTTCCTCAAGTTCATTGCCCTTCTCAGTGATGAATTCCTTTATCTCTGAGGCGTTCTCCTCATAATAGGCCTTGTTTGCCGGATTCACCTGGCTTAAGGCAGCAGTGACCTTATCAACTGCCTCAGCCTGGCAGCCTGGCGTCATCCAGTTACCCTCGACGGCAATTTTTGTTGGCTCAAGGTCAGGGTTATCAGCACAGGGGAATAGTTCACTTTCGACAAAGGCTTCCCCTGGCCAGCCATGCCATAGGAACAGGTCGGCATCGGCCATCATCTCCACACCATGAGGCTTGAGGTCACCCGTCCCAGGGCACTGAGATGGCACCACGAGGCTGGCTACCTCGACCTTATTTCCACCCACCTCCTTTACAATCGTTTCCAAAAGGGAGGTGGTAGTGACCACCGTTACCTCGGCTTCACCTTGGTGAGAGCGACAACTCAAAGGCAGTGCTATTAAAACCAGCAAAAGGATGGCTAGCGGTAATCGAAATTTGGTTATGTTCTTGGAGAGGTATTTCAATCTGCTGTGCTTCTGCATTTCTCCTTATGCCTCTTTTCTCGGTGTAGTTGCAATTAGTTGCAACGACATCCAAAATAAATAGGGGTTCTTGACCTTCTCAAACGTGAGCTCTGGCACGCACCCCCAAAAGCTAATTGCAACTAGTTGCATTAAACCACAAAAATCAAAGAAAGTCAAGTTTTGCAGCGAAGGCAATGACCGAAAAGGGCTAAATGTCTCAGATCAGCCTCAAAGCGATATTCCTGTCTTAAGGCATCTCTTAACGGGAAAAGCAAGTTTTCATCAAGATCAATAATTTTGCCACATCTCTGGCAGACGAGGTGATGGTGACGCCCCTTTTCGGCATGGTGGTAGTAGAGCCTCTCTCCACCAAGTTCGGTTTCAGCCACTAGATCCATCTCCTTGAGGAGTTCTAGAGTCCGATAAACGGTGGATTTATTAATTCCGGGATATTTAACCCGGACTCGGGCATAGATCTCGGGGGCAGTGATATGCTCTTCGGCTTCATGGAGAGTATCCAGGACCATGATCCGCTGCGGCGTGAGCTTGTACCCCTTCTCTCTTAAGATTTCAAAGCAGCCCATTTTCTCCTTGGTCAGTCCGGTCTTTCGAGGATAATGTTCGAATTCTGGAAGTCGATTTGCTTGATATCTGCCTCTATCTCCTTTTGCTCGCCAAAGATTGTCGACAAGCGAAGCCTCTTATTCTCGATTTCTATAAAGGCCACCTCTTGGAGAAGAAGCTCCTTTTCACCCTTTTCCTGAAGATATGCCTTTGCCAGACACATTTACTCCTCCTTTAACCTTTCCAAAGCGCTGAGCAGGAATTCATTTGCCTTATTCATCTGTTGAACTGCTCGCATCATGTCATCATGGACTTCGGCTTGCCCAAAACTCTTTGCTTTCTCCGCCCACTCCCTGAATTCTTGAGCATGTTGTCTGTTGTGTTCAACCCAGTGACTCAGTAATATCTTGAGTTTTCCCTTTTCAGCTTCACCCATGGAGGTTACCTTTATTGCATTTACAACCACTTCTAAAGATTATAACACATGTTCTTGAGGGGCTTCCCTTTCTGCTTAAATTGACAG
>CAYWDP010000066.1:6539-11394 GCA_964457045.1 uncultured Dehalococcoidia bacterium | reverse complement strand
TCAGGACTTTGCAGTCAAATACGCTTGCCTACGCCCATGAATTTGCAATTGAAAATAACGAAGAAAAGAATGAACCAATATCGAGAAATTTATGCACCAAGCGGAGTTACTCTGCTAGCGGTGTCACCTAGAGAGAAGGTAAACAGCCTTGGTCCAATGATCCACCTTCAGGAGAACTTAAACCTCTCTCTGGGGAAGGGGAGACTCGAACTCCCACGCCCGAAGGCACATGATCCTAAGTCATGCCCGTCTGCCAGTTCCGGCACTTCCCCATAATTAAGAGTCAGCTCATACACCCAGAGAACTTAATAACCTCATCCCTCAAATTTAGGCGTGATAGTCTATCATCTAGAACACTAGAATTCTATCAAGAGTTCTTCACCAGGGCAAGCAGTGTAATAGGAGTAGGTGTTAGTGGGCAAGATATCAAAGGCTTTCCGCATAGTTTGTCTTCCTCCAGAGGTATAGACCCTCACATCCTGTGCCTCGGTCGATAGGAAAGCTGCAAAGGGTGGAGCACTACACCAGGAGCATAAAGCTTGAGGATAGCCTTAGAGTTTACAGGTCAATACTACGGGTCAACTTTTGCGGGAGGCGTTTTTCCTCTGGCAACCTAGTCCTGGTCTCGTATCTCTCCGGTTCTCTGCTCTATTCCGTGCAGCCTAAATCGCCTTCAGCTGCCGAGGAACGTGGAGCTCATCTAGCTCCTTCAGGGCCTTGCTGGTCAGTTTCTTGGCCTGAGCTATCCTGGAGTCAGGGTGTTCCTTCTCTAGCTCAAGGAGCAGGGACATTATTCGAACCAGGTCCATCCGCATCTCAGCCTTGGTTATCATTTCTTCCACCCCCTTTCACCAGCTCTTGCAAAGCCTTCTGCAGGTGAGAAAATTCCTTTCATAGTTCAGAAGATAGAGTGCCGCACGCTATTGCTTGCCAATGGTAGTGTGGAGATAGAAGGACCTCCTGCGATTTACGGCTGTTGCCGTATGGTGTGATAATCTTACCCCTTGTCTCGCCCCTTGCGCACTAAGTAGGGAAATGCGCTATCAGTAATGTATATCGTATCGGAAAGTCACCTTAAATAATACTATAACCCTTCGCCGCTTGTCAACACCTTACAGCAGTCAGGAGTAAGAATGACTACTACCTGAGGGCCAGGTCAATTCCGACAATTTTGGGGAAGGGATTGGTCAAGGTTCGAAAGTTTAATTGGAATCATCCTGCTGCTATAATGTCAACAAAGAAAAGAAACGTCAGGAGGGAACGATGAGCAAGAGGATAAGGATGCAGAATGGAGGCGGCTGCTGCGGCGCGCTCGGCGCCATTATCGGCATTATTGCCGTGGGGAGCATCGTTCTTCTTCTCATAATCATATTCTAAATCATGGAATTATTTGGGACGAGGGATTTTGAGAGAATTCAGCGACTAATGTTATGGTATACTAGAGAGCTGCTCTGAATGCCCCTTGACACGAGAGGGAGATAAGAGGTTGCACCTCCTATCTCCCTCCTCGAAAGGGGGTGGTATCGAGGCCGACAGCAATCGTCGGCCTCGATGATTCAAAGCGTAGTGTATCAACTCGCTCATAACCTGTCAAGATGTCTCATGACGAGAGAGCGTTGAAAAACGTAGGGACGGGTCTTTAGACCCGTCCGAGTGCTGGACTCCGATATAATCGGAGTCCCTACAGGATAATTCGTTTCTCAACAATTTCCTCATGACATATTAACACCTAAAAGCAGTAGGGCCGAGAATAAGTTGTCCACTTCCAGAATGGGGATCGCCAGTGCTTCACTGCGCTAGCCTGCTTGTGGTCAACTAGATGGCTCCGGAGAAGAGCGCTAAGAGCCGAGTCAGCTAAAAGACGCCTGAATCACCTCTGTGAACGACCCTCTCCAAATCCGCCTGGCCGGGCCTACTTCCCTACGTTTTCAGCCATTACTTTCCTCAAGGGCTTTGCTGGCGCTTGTATGTAGGAGCCCGTCTTGGAGCCAAAACCCGACACTAACTTCTGTGCCTACGAATTGCAATTAGGACACACAGCAGCCTTGTCAGCTTCACTCATAGGGCGCATCAGCTCCAATTCCATCCTGCAACTCGGACAAACATACTCATACACAGCCACCGCGTAACCCTCCGAAATCTCTTTTGCTTGAATAGAACACAGAAAATTTACGGCAGATTTATGTCAGAGCCTTGGCTACCTTCAGTCCTATGTAGCGAGGGCTACGAAGGGTTGATGGGACGGCGAGTAGAGTTACCCACTTTTCAGGGTCTTGATAAAGTCGTCTAGGCTTAGGGCAGCCATGGTTAGAGTTTGTAGAGTACCTCTGGCACCCAATTTGATCGCCACCCTGGCTACAGTTTCATTGTTCGGAGCCTCAAGAATGTTTATGAAGTCATAGGGACCCAAGACGGTATACTGTGCCAGCACTTTCACCCCCATAGCTTCGACTTCCTTATTGACCTCTCTTATCCTCTCCGGGTTCTGGCTTACAGTTTTTCTACCTTCATCGGTCAAGTTGGTCAGCATTACATAGATAGCCATCGTTCTACCTCCTCCTGAAAAATATGCTTCAGCCCCACACCCTTCGTAACACCCCGCACACCTAGACGATTTCTAGAGCCTTCTAGCGCAGAATTGGATTATTCTGCTCTTTCCAGCAAGTTATGCGGATATGAGGTGCTGACATGATAACTATACAACCCTGCTTACTGCTTGTCAACACCTTAGCGCAGAGGACTCCAACCTCTAACCAGCCAAATTGCGCCATACCGTTCGAGAAACAATTACCGGAATGCCAAATCGCCTTGAATTGCCTAAATCGTCAATTTGCTAATGATGTCAACCTACTGGTTTTTTGCCCGGCATGAGCTGAAACAAACCCTTGTAGCGCCCTCAGAAGCCAAAAAAGAGGCTTACCACATCAAGGAGGCAAACAAGATCATCTTGCCCAAAAAAGGTTGCCTGCGCAAGTAGAAAAAAATAGCAATAGCTACGAAAAACTGAACGCTACCTGAGTTCACAAAATATTAAGCGCTTGACCAAGAGGGAGCTTGACAAGATGATGCTCCTATTTCATTTCGCCTGCTGCAGACACGGTTAGGGACGACTTGAAGCCCAATGGTGCAAGGTAAAATCAAGCGAGTTCCCTGTAGTAGCTATGGCTTGACAACTTCAACTTCTCTTCCACCATAGTAACCGTCGCCACCATGGCAACTTAGGCGCAGTGAGCAAGCGGATTTTGTTTTGTGCTTCTTGAAGCTGAGCTTGTAGAAAACCAAGCTGACCAGCGAGCCTTTCATTTTCTGCCTGGAGAGCCCTGACCATGTCCAGGGCTTTGACCAGGGCAATGTCTGTACTTATGGCCGGACCCCTGTCCAAGGGTCGGTCTATTGGAAGATCAGTAATGCGGTATTCCATTCCATACTTCCCAGGCACTTGCTGAGCCTTCAGTTTACCGTTCTTAATATTTCGGCGAATGGTCTTCTCTGACTGACCAAGGGCTTTAGCGGCTTCTTTGATTGTCCAAACTTGTCCAGACATCTGCCATCAACCTATGGACATAACCTTAGTCAATATGACCATTGCTTGTCAAGAGTCTGCACCTTGTTCTCCATTGTACAAATAAGGGCTACATCAATGGCCCTTATCCCCGTCTTTCTAGGTTTATGAGTTGCCTAGCCCGCAGTAGTAGAAAAGCCCTGTCTCTGACAAAACAAGGCTTTTTGTCAATCAGCTGCCCTTTGGGGCATCGAACATGTTGTCAGGGGTGATTTCGTATTTGAAGTGAGGCGCAGAGGACTCGAACCTCTAACCGGCTGATTAAGAGTCAGCTGCTCTGCCTCAAATTGCTTAAGAAAATGCCCGTCTCAAAGATAGCAGAGTTAAGCAATTTAAGCGAGAGTTACATTTCGCAAGTCAAGCATGGCAAGCGCCCACCCTCTGAAAAGCTGCTAAAAGCCCTGGCTAACCACGTCACCATCCCAAAACCACAAACAGACTACCTCAGTCTCTTTCTCCAATCTCGCCAGGCAATAGGTGTAACCGCACAGACACTCAGATTCTACAAGGATAGGCTTTACCGTTTTGCTCTCGAAGTCAATTATCTAAAGGCTTCTGATAAGGACATTGAACGCTATCTGGGGTCAATACCACCCAATAGGCATGGCTTGAGCACTCGACACGCCTCTTTTAGGGCTATGAGGGTCTTCTATCGCTGGCTCAGTGCCAAATATGACCTTCCTAACCCTATGCTGGGAATGATAGCACCAATCCTGAGTAAGCCGATATTGCCCAGCCTTTCACTGGAGCAAGTGCTCTACCTTATTGACCAGGTCTCCAGTTTCCGAGACAAGGCTATAATCGCCCTGTTCGTAGAAAGTGGTCTCAGGCTCTCGGAACTCACAAACATCAAACCTGAGCACATCGACTGGAGTAACCGCATTATCAGGGTCATGGGTAAAGGCAGGAAGGAGGCTTATGCTCCTTTCGGCGAGATGTCAGAGGGATACCTCAAGGCTTGGCTCGCTGAGTATCAGTCCAATGACTCCAACATTTGGGGTCTAACCGCATGGGGTATTGTTTCGGTCTTCAGACGCTTGAAGGCAGAGACAGGACTCCCCTGTAATCCTCACATTTTCAGGAGAACCTTCGCTTGCCTGCTGAGGAAAGCAGGTATAGATACCATGACCATCAAAGACCTAGGCAGGTGGTAATCACTGGAGATGGTGCAGAGGTATAATCGCTCAGTGACCTTCAATGATGCGATGAAGTTCTACAAGCCTCCCCTCTCCTAGGAATTGGCCTGTAGACTCCTCAAACGCAAAATGAGGGGCACTGTTAGCCCTGTAAGTG
>CAYWDP010000066.1:0-6439 GCA_964457045.1 uncultured Dehalococcoidia bacterium | reverse complement strand
AACGCAAAGAAAAGGGCCACATCAAGTAGCCCCTGACGCCAAGCTCTGTGAGTTTTGGGCTTTGCCTAACGTTGATGCTTGCTAGTGGCGCTCACCCGCTGCAAAGAAAAGCCCAGCTCCGCCGAGAACTGCGCCAGCCCCAAAAAACAGTAGCCAAACATACCCTCCGTGACCCAAATGAATGGAAAGCCAAGACAAGATGAACATGACCAAGCTGATGCCCAATGGGGCAGCTATTCGCACTCTCACGAACCCTCCTTTGCCATTGTGTAGAGTCTACTATACCTTAAGACGGAAATTACAGGCAAAAAGTTCCCTGGTCAGGCACATGGCGTGGATACAATCGCCTAATGGCAGCTCACCTGGGACAGCGAGTCGAGCTGGCTATAGGATACCACACCCAGCCTGGATGCAGGGTCAAGGCTGCACCAGGCAGGTGGGAATCTCTGGATATGGTGCAGAGGCATAGTCGCCGATAAGTGCGAGCAATGCAAAAAAGCAGGCCCAACCGTGAACTTCTGATAGATTGTGAGCCTGCCTTCTCGCTTCCTTGTTCCCCAAAAGGCCTAAAGAACTGGACTGTGTAGAAAGTATCCTCCGCCCTTGACCCACCGGTCGTTGAACTGTAGCATGCCGCCCCCGAGACTCCCTCGGAACACAGTACCGGTTTGGGGCTCGATATACGCCATTCCGCCTCTTTCAAGTTTAAATCCTACCCAGGCATGACCCACGACAACCTCATCCGTTCCAGGCAAGGTGATAAGACCAGCCATAACCCACACTCTATTTGGCGGGATTCCACCTTGGGTATGAAATCTCAGCAGGGCAGTGAGCAGAATGGCATAGTCCTCACAATCTCCTTCTCCCTTGGTCCAAGTCTGGTTAGAGGATGTCCAAACCTCTCCATCATCAGCAACGTATGTGATGTTGTTGGCTACCCAAGCAATCGCCTCCCCTACTGTGCTGAAGGCCGAGCTACCTAGACCATCGATTCGCTCCACGAACTCCGACCCTTCGCCGTCGAGGAGAAGTGGCCGAATCTCGCCCCAGCCATCGTACTCATCCGCCTGAGCCACAGTCGGCATCAGAAGCAAGCCGATTGTCAGCATGCCAACTAGAATTGTTGTTCGCACCTCGAATTCACCTCCTTTCCTTTGATTTGACTTCTGGTGTTTCGGCTCATCTGCTGTATCCAATAGCATTAGTCGCTCAAAACCCCCAGAATCCCTTGCCCTCTCCAAATCCGCCTGGCTGGGCTACGCGCTCAGCCGGTCTTATTGTCCTTGAACCATTCTTTGTATGCACCAGCAGTACCTAGAAAGAACAGAGCGGCCCCGATTACTGCTGGGGTGATGATGGAGGGGCTACTCAGCTCTTGAAATGTCGATTCGGTGAGCGCACAATTGATGAACCAAGCTACACCGCCCCAGAAGACTCCGCAGAATAACCCAACCCCAAAGACAACAAGAATAGATAGTGTCTTGCGTACCATACTTCTCCCCGCTCGGGAAATAGCTAGAAGATGCCTTAAGAAGTAGCGAAATGCAAAATCTTATATTCACCTGTGCAAAATTTCACATAGCTAATCTTTCCACAGAAATGTCTTAGACTGCAGTTCCTTCAATATGGAGAATCTGGGTAAGAACCGGGGGAACCAGCAATTTATTGAATTAAGCGCAGTCTACAACCTAGCTTTTGGTACTGGAACCTCATCAAAGTCTTGGTCTGGACCGCTCTCGCCAATCTGAGGCTTCAGAATGTATTGGCCACTCTTCCCAGCCTCCACAACTGAGATATCGTACACGAAGTTTGTTACCCCACTCTCTGTGACTTCGAATGGTTTCGATATCTGCAGTTTTCCACTAGGCAGTTTGACAGTAATTGTTTCGCCTTCTCCAGTATCAAGCAGAGCTCCCTCAGCAACACTGACATGGATAAACACCTTGTTGTACTGACCGGGTGTCAAGTATCCGTCCCAGACCGCTGTAGCATTAGTTCCCGTTAGTGGCCTCAGGTCTACTATCTGCGCCGGCTCGAGTACCTCCTCAGTCCACCCCTCAGCCTCTCCGACCTTGTGTACACCTATGCTGGTAATAGTCACATTCAGGGACGCAAAGCGCTCAATCGTAGGGACCTCCAAATCACTGACCAGGAGTCGGAAGTTCACTTCATCGCTTGTAGGTCTGGGACCCGCTGTGGGCGACACTGGCTCCCCACAACCAGCCGCAATCAGCACCAGCAAGGCTAGAGCGGTCATAGTTGCTAAGCATCTCTTCATCTTCATCCTCCCATTTTCTTGACTGAGCTTCCCTGCATCTGAACCATTCATCTTGATAGTACACCTTGCCCATATTAATTCTGCAAGTCCCATTAGTATCGATTTGATGACCCTAATAGGCAAGGTTGTTCACGTTTTGTGAAGATTCGTCTCTTGCATCTGCGCTCTTAGTCGTCTCACACCAAGGAGCATGAAGTAGTTTGAGGATAGCTTGAAGCTTTATAGGGCGATGGTGTACGATAACTCTCGGCGTATTTCCCCTCGCTGCAAATGTCATAATTTTTCAACAATTTTTCTCGTAATTTTATGACTCTTTGATAACCTGTGTGCTACGCTTGTCAAAGGAAATGGGCAGGCTAGGCACGGGGTTTCTACCCTCCTTCTCCCCATTTGGCAGGCTTAAGACTGGAGCCAGAGACTCGGGAATGCCCTTCCGACGTTCTCATCCAGCGAGAGTTACTGGACTAGCCTGCCTGTTGCTCACCACCACGACAATCAGCAAGCAACGTTATCCGGATAACAATCTGCATCAGTGTGACAAAGGTCGCAGACTGCCGCCGATTATCCCACTATCCTACTACAAAAGTGAGTAGGAGTGGTTTGCTCTATACAAGTCGATAAGGAAGCACTTTAGAGCCACAAGAAACAAGGCACTTGGCCGCGAACATCTGGAACTCCACACAATGGTGCAGGGCAAAGGTGGCGCGCCCAGGGGGAGAGGAACGGTGGCTTTCTGGACTGAGAGGAAGGAGGAGTGGAACAAGAAACACCCTAACCACCGATATAAAACATGGAAAGGGGTCAAGGCAACTTACGACAGGATTACCAAGAAACTGAAAGGCAGATTTCAGGTAGCACCAGCGCCAAAAAACCAAGCGAGCCAGGTTTAGATATTGCCCTGGCACTTGACAATAATTGTGCAGGGTGTAATATGGTTGTCTCCGCAGAAAAGGGGGCGTGATGAAAGGAGTTAAGCAAACCCTTAAGCAACTTCGAAGTGAGGCGCAGAGGACTCGAACCTCTAACCGGCTGATTAAGAGTCAGCTGCTCTGCCTGTTGAGCTAGCGCCCCTAGAGCGTATCTATTTTACCCTAAACTCCCGAACAAAAACAAGGAAAATAAGAAAGGCATTTGCCACAATCACTGGATTCGCCCTATCCTGTTAACTCTGCCCAACGGGGAGAAGGGCATAGTCCATGTTGTTCGCCAGTTTCACTTTTCCGGTCAGAGCCGGGGCTAGAATTGGCCTCCCGCGGCTCAGGAGCACCGTGGCGAACACCAGGATAGCTGCAGGATAGAAGTAGATGGAGTAGCTTCGCCAAGCGAAGAATAAGGGGAGCACCGCCAGCACAAGGGCAGCATCCGGGTATTTGCGGCAGTTATAATAGTACCACATAAGGCACACAGCAAAGACCGCTATCTCCATTAAGACATAGGTCGTACTTGTCCCTGGGGGGGTGATACCCACTATGGAGAAGGCAACAACCCCCACTCCCCTAGGGAACATAGGCTCCGTTACAGGAGCAAGCAAGGACTCAGCCCATGCCTGTGGTGCGCCGAGGATGAAAGGTACATTGGTCACAAGGAAAATGCCCCCGATCACTCCACTGAGCTGGAGCGACCTTTGCCAGCCGACTTGACGAAGTATCAAGACAAGGTAGAACAGGATGAAAAACCAAGCCAGCTGCTTTGAGGTCACCGCCAAGCCCATGAATACTGCCGAAAGCCATAGGTTCCTGGGCAGCAGAATCCATCCCAAAAGCAAAAACAGGAGATAGAGGCTTCCGGTTCCCCCAAAGGCAATATCATTCCACATCTCCAAACTGGCAAAGGCAACAAGGACCACTAGAGGCCATAGCTTTCTCGGAGATTGCCACATAATGACGGCAAACATTAACAGAGCACAAAGGAGATAGAAATACCTCAGGTCGTGGAGCCCAAAGGCCAGGAAGGGGGCGAGGAACAGAAAAGAGCCAGCCGGATAAGCGAGCTTGCTCTCAAACTCTGAGGGGGAAGTATCAGGGTTAGCCTTAGTCTCCTGCCACACACGGTCGAGCTCCTCATCTGTGGGGTAAGGAAAGGTCTCGGCAAAGGTCCCATCCTTGAGAGGGGTGGTGCTCTCAGCTGATAGTCCAAACTTGTCAAAGGCCTCAAATAGATTGACCTCCGTATACGGGTTCTTGGCTTCAAGTAGCTTCTCACCCGCCATGTGAATCATGGCAGTACCATCATTATAGCCAACCTCTCGGCTGTAGGTGCTGGCTATTTCTACATTCTTCCCCTCCATTTCCAGCCCACCCCTGTTGAGTAGGTTTATGCCAACAAGCTCAACAATGCCCATGATAATCAGAACCAGGCCTACTCCAATGGCAACTCGCCTCAAATACTTCAAATAGGAGCTAAGCAACCTATCAATAGCTGGTATTGCCATCATAAAGACCACAGCGAAGAATATGAGCCACAAGATGACACTCAAGGAGGTAAACAGGGGTTGCCAGCCTTTCGGGCCAAGTGCTGTAAGGATATGAGCTGAAATCTGGAAAACAAAGGCAAAGAATATGAGAAATAGCCTGGGGGTGCCAACTAAAGAGCAAATCCGCCCTCTGGCTGCAGCTAACCACTTGGCTTCCTGCTGCGTCTCCCTATACCCCACTTTCCCTCTAGCAGTATAAACCTCGTCCCAGAGTTATAAACTATGTGTCAACTGCTCTACCTGCTGAGCCAGTGCTCTAAAGGCTATCTATTTTACACTAAACTCCTGAAGAAAAGCAAAGAAAACCTACCCACGCACTACTCCTTCCCTCGCAAGAACGTAGAATGCCTCTGTAAACGATTTTTCAAAGCTGGAAAAACCGATTACGGGCAAGGGATGGGAATCCCCCCTTCGCATTAAGCTACAGTGTGGCAATTTTTATACATGAAGAAATTCTGCCTTACCAAATCACAATGGACAGATGACTCGCTTATCTTCGGTGGACTTGCGCTAGATTCCTCCTCCATACCTCCTTTTCCTTGCATGCTGTGAAGGAAGATGGTGAAGGTTGCAACACAGCGCCCTCACTGCGGGCGTGACGTACTAAACTCTATGCCACAGGAACAGGGTGAGTGTTACAGTGAAATGGCCGAGAAAAATCGCTAGGCCTTGCCGATCTTCCATAAGTGCTTGGCGATGCCGAAGGTTTCCTTCAATTCCTCTTCGGATGCCACCCCTATGGCAACCCCGTAAACATATTCCGCCACATATTCTAGAGCTTCTCGTGGTTGGAGCAGACCTGCGGCCAAAGTCTTCTTCCCGAGGACAATCTTGTCAGTCTTCCTTATGGCATCAAGGGTGCTGTCTTGAGAGGGGCTCATGAACCGTCCTGCCAAGTTGATCGGCGCCATTATTATCTTTACCTCCTCATAGCTGGAGAGCTTGGGAATGACAGCCCCAGGATTGTGGGTGACCGCCCCGGCTATGGCAATATCACCTATCCGTTTGATGCAGTCCTTGAACTTGCTATCCAATCTGTCTGTGACTCTGGCGTGAGTCAGGATTATCTTTGCGCCGAGACTCTTCATCAACTCCAGCTCCGGCTCAAATTGTTCCACCCCCACGGTGGCGGCGATCTGGATTTGCCTTTGAGTACGCCTTCCCGCATCCTCTATGGCCTTCGCTATAGGCTTAAGGGCTATTGCCTGCACCCAGGTTATATCGAACTCGACCGCTTCCACGATCAAGCTAGTGATGTTAGCCGGATTCAAATAGAAGCGCTGATAATATTCCCCAGCACGCGGGCCAAATTGACCCGCGCCCAAAAACGGGGACGTCCCGAGCATCAAGCAGGGGATCTCGACGCCATTAATGTATTTGGGTCTTTCCTTTTGTGTCACTGTTTGCGGTTTAGAAAACCCAGGTTTCCAAAATGTAGAAGTAAGTTGTGTGCTTTTGGTCTGAGGCAAAGCTCAAGCTCACCACGCCATAGTAGGGCTGGACCGAAGGGTCGCTAACCTTGGCTGCAAGCTGGTATTGGCCGGGCTCCAACTGGATAGTACCTGCTTGCCAAGGAGAGGGGTTACCGAAGGGAGGGAAAAGATATGCGTGGGCATCGGGATGAGGCATATCAGAACTATATAACCCTGCTCATGGCCTGTCAACACCTCAAGGCAGCGTCTCCGGGC
>CAYWDP010000065.1:0-11531 GCA_964457045.1 uncultured Dehalococcoidia bacterium | reverse complement strand
TAGGTTGCCCGACGTCGGGCAACCTACCCACTCCCACTTTCGGGAGACCACGAGGTTCGGGGACAAGCACTCCTACACGAGGTTTTTGGACATCCTCAACTACATTATTTAAACAGCCTCTCATGTTCATTCTATCTATCTCAGCTAAGCGCAATAGGTCCATGCACTCTCACCTCGGAGGAACAAGGAGACTTTCTGCCGATTGTCATGGGAGGGGGATATCAATCTTGGTCACGGTGGAATCTATAATATTCCGCTATCTTTTTCAAGGCTTTGGCAGCTCTTTCAAAGGTGGGGAAGCTGGGTAATCCCCTTTCTATTAACTTTCGTCTGATCTCCAATGCCTCTGCCTCCCTTTGCCCGGCAATCAGGACGATTGAGAAGCACTTAGCACACGTTGCCCTGAAGCCAACCAGGGTCTCAAGGAGAGTGTCAAGGTAGGGGGGATAATATTCCCAGATTTGAGCTAAGAAAGGGAGGCATAGCTCCAAGACCAAGCAGTCGGTGTTTTCATCGCCGCTCAGGATATTCAATGTCCTCATCAAATCCTCTGTGGAAAGCACGTTCCAGGATATATCCAGTGGATTAAGGTAACTCCCACCTATAATGTTGAAAAAGGAGGCAAATTCCTGGTAAGAGCGATCACTAAGTAGGGGAACTGTCAGGCCTTCTTGTGTAAAGGCGTCAGTTATCACTACTGATTGTCCTCCGCTGTGTGCCACCAGCCCGACTCTGTTGCCCGAAGGGGGATTAAGATAAAGCAATGCTTTCACAGCATCAATCATCTCCTCTAGGCTATCGACTTTAATGGCACCACATTGCCTGATCATAGTCTCCCATAGGATTGGAACAGAAGCCAAGGAACCAGTATGAGCTGCCGCTGCCCTAGCCCCGTCCTCACTTTTGCCTCCTTTCCAGATTAGCACTGGCTTCCTCCTAGCCGTCTCTTTAAGACATTGGAGGAATCTCCTCCCGCTCTTTACTCCCTCAATATACATGCCTATTATCTTGGTCTCTTCGTCATCAGCCAGATACTCCAGGTAATCTGTGCTCTCAAGGACTGCTCCGTTGCCATAGCTTACTGACTTACTCACCTTGATTCCATGTAACTCTCCCGCCAGACTAAACAAGATGGCATGTGTACCGCTCTGGGAGATAAAACCTACCGGGCCTCCTTCTCCGAAATACTGACCAACGTCGTGTCGCAGCCCGATCCTTGGGTTAAAGATTCCCATACAGTTGGGGCCAATAAGATTGAAATCAGACTCCTTTGCCATCTGGGCAATATCACGTTCCAATCTTGTTCCCTCCTCAGTGTTTGTCTCCGCAAATCCAGAAGTGAAAAGCGTGGCTCCACCCACCTGTTTCTTGATGCAATCGCTGATGATCTGAGGAGCTACTGTTCTTGGAACTGCAACAATTACGTAATCAACAGGCTGAGGAATATCAAGCAAGCTGCAATAGTTCTCTATCCCCAGCCTTTCTATTCCTGGCAGCTCCTCAGGGTCAATCTGAACCGAGTAGACTTTTCCCCTGAAGGTGCTGAGGCTTCGAAGCCACATGTAGTCATTGGCTTTTTTGTCCCCCACTACCGCTACCGAGCGAGGATTGAAAACCCTGTCCAGTTCTCTTCCGTACAAGAAAGACCTCACCCTTGATTATTAGCTACTTCGGTTGCCTTTCCGGGCTCCCTGAGTTAACCGAACAACTCTGAGAGAGGCGGCTTTGAAATTCCGTTACCTAGTTTACTATTTTTGCTGGGAAAAGGGTATTTTGAGCCTAAGTTTGAGACATGAAATTCACCACAAAGTTCGACCCTCAAAAGAAGTTGTCACTAAGTGCTGGGCATGATGCTCGTATCATCATATCGAGATATGGCACCATCAGCCTAAAGGAATATAAGGCTACTTAGCAAGGCAACTTCTAAGCTTGGGAGGAGTGTCCTTGAGAGCTAACGCCTTGGCAAGCAGGGTGAAAACGTGGCAGAGCTGGCTCGAAAATTGTAGAATGTTACACATGATGCTGGAGAGTTGAACCCATGTCGCAGCCGAAAATGCAAAACAATGACCTAGTGATGGATCGACTTGTGATTGCATCAAACCGCTTACCTATAGTCTTAATAAGGGTACATGGCGATCAGTGGCAGGTTCAGCCCAGCCCTGGGGGATTGGTGACAGCGCTCAGTGCGGTGCTGCGTGAGAGGGGAGGCACGTGGTTGGGGTGGTCTGGAACGCTTGAAGAGCCTGATTTGGATGAGCTGCTGGCTGAGGCGAGCCAGAAACTAGGCTATATGTTGAAGGCGGTCTCCCTAAGCAAGAAGGAGATCAATCAATACTATTTCGGATTCTCCAACGAAATCATGTGGCCACTTTTCCACGACCTCCAATCACGCTGTAACTTCGATCCAGCCTATTGGAATACCTACCAGGCAGTCAATCGAAAATTTGCGCGGGTGATAGCAGACAACGCCAGAATGAACGACTACATTTGGGTGCATGATTATCACCTCATGCTCGTGGCCAGGGAGCTGCATCGCATGGGTGTGAAGAGCAAGGCAGGATTCTTCCTTCATATCCCCTTTCCCTCACCAGATATTTATAGCAAACTGCCCTGGCGCGCAGAGATTCTGGAGGCCTTGCTGGAGTATGATCTAGTTGGTTTTCAGACTCCACGTGACAGAAACAACTTCCTCCATTGTGTTGAGGCTATGCTCAAGGGACTACACATCGATACCAGAAGGCAAATATCTACGATTAATATGCCGAAACGGGAAGTTGCGGTCGGTAGTTTCCCAATAAGCATAGACTTTAAGGATCTCGCCCGACAGGCAGCCTCCAGGGTCGTGGCCGAAAACACCAGGCGGTTGCGTGAGGCTATGCCAAACCGCCACATCATCCTCGGTGTGGACCGTTTGGATTACTCCAAGGGAATTCCAGAGAAGTTGCGAGCGTTCAAAAATGCCCTGAAGCGGTTCAGCCATCTGCGAGGCAAGGTAACAATGGTTCAAATTGTGGTGCCCAGTCGTGAGGATATACCTCAATATCAAGCGCTAAGAACTGAGATCGAGGGCTTGGTAAGCGAGATTAATGGGAAATTTACCCAGCCGGGCTGGATACCGATTCACTATATCTTCCGCAGTTTAGAACGAACTGAGCTTCTGGCCTATTATCGCGCTGCCGACGTTGCCCTGATCACGCCTTTAAAAGATGGAATGAACTTGGTAGTTAAGGAGTATTGTGCCGCCAATGTAGACAAAAGCGGAGTGCTAATCCTCAGTGAATTTGCCGGTGCAGCAAGCCAGTTACGTAGGAATTCACTACTGGTCAACCCTTACGATATTGAAGGCGTAGCCAACGCCATCCACCGAGCATACCATATGAGTGCCAACGAGCGCCAAATGCGAATGCAAAGACTCCGGAAATCCATTGCCAAGCGGGACGTTTTTTGGTGGGCGAACTTCTTTATCCAAGCAGCCGTTGCCAATAAGAGGGCATAGACGTGTTGCCAGTATTCCCCCCACTCCAGCATCCAGTTTAGCAGCTGAGGGCTTTTGCAATCCCTTCTGCACTATGAAGGCATACCTCAGGAGAGTAGAGCCTTTGGATCCCGCACATATGGCATCCCTGACCAGGCCCTTGAATCAGGTGCCAATTGACATGTAAATCTTACACGCATACAATGGCATCATGAGAACCGGATTGCCTGCAGGCAAAGGGCGAGCTTACTATAAGTCCGTGCGGCGAGCAGCGTCGGTAGTGAATTCCGACATGGCATTGAAACAGGTCTTAGACGCCATTGTTCGGAGCACAGCCAAGGCTACGCAGGCTGGCGTCTCGCTGGTATTGCTTGATTCTACCAGAAAGAAGCTGATCCATAGTTCCTCGTGGGGGCTGCCTCAGTCCTATCTGCGCAAGGGTGTACTCGATGCCGATAAGAGCCTGGCCGAGGTGCTCACGGGGCAGCCAGTGGCCATCGCCGATGTAGGCCATGATAGCCGCATCCAGTACCCCGAACTAGCAGCCAAAGCGGGCATTGCGTCTATATTGGGGGTGCCGCTCATGGTTGACGGTGTAGCGGCTGGCAGCATCAGAGTCTATGCGCGGGAGCACAACGAGTTTAGCAACGTTGACATCAACTTCGTAACCACTATGGCCAACTTAGCTGCCCTGAGCATTCATAACCAGACGCTGCGCCAGGAGATCCAGCAAGGAAAGGTCCAGTCTGAAGCCGAGGCAGCGGCGCTACGACAAGTGCGAACAGCAACCTTCGCTCACCCAAGCGAGGAGGAGTTTGCTCAATTACTGGATTTCTACCACATAGAGTGGGTATATGAGCCCCGGTCCTTTCCCCTGAGGTGGGAAGGCGATAGAGTAACGGAGATGTTCACCCCCGATTTCTACCTGCCGGGCCTTGACCTGTATGTGGAGCTTACCACCCTTAAGCAAAGCCTGGTCACGGAGAAGAACCGCAAGCTGCGGCGTCTCAGGGAACTATACCCCGAAATCAAGATAACCCTGCTTTACAAGAGAGACTTCGACCGCTTGCTGGCAAAGTATGGCTTGGGTCCACTGGCGCAGAGCCGGGGTCGCGGCGTCAGCCGGGTGCTGTATTCTAGTGCTGAAATTCAACGTCGGGTGCGGGAGCTAGCAGAGCAGATATCCAGAGACTATGCTGACCGACGCCCCATCATGGTAGGCGTGCTGCGAGGCGTCTTCTGCTTCATGGCTGACCTGATTCGCCAGATGACTATTCCACTTGAAGTGGAGTTCATGGCCATATCCTACTACAGCCCTGAGGACAGCTCCGTGGTCAAGATCACCAAAGACATGGACCTGAACGTAGCCGGTAGACACGTTATCATGGTAGAGGACATCGTGGATACGGGCATGACGCTGAACTACATGCTCAACTACCTCAAGGCTAGGGAGCCAGCTAGCCTGGCAGTGTGCACTCTGCTGGACAAGCGGGTACGTCGTATAGTGGATGTGCCCCTTGAGTACATTGGCTTCGAAGTGCCGGATGAGTTTGTAGTGGGCTACGGGCTCGACTATGCCCAGGAATACCGGAACCTGCCTTTCATGGGCATCCTTAGGTCAGAGGAGAGAGGAACAGCAGAAGATAGTTCCCCAGAAGGCTCGAGTGCAGATAAGCAGCCTTCGTAACAAAAAACATCCCAGGTAACCTTTGCTTCTCCTGGATGCTCCGCTTCCGTCGCTCCCTTTCGGCTCTTCACCTACTCAGTTGCTTCTTCCTCGGCCCACCACCGCTCCAGTTACCTGGGACAGCAATAGTATGGCACATCTCTCCAGACTTGTCAACTTAGTTGAGCCCCGTAAGATGGCGTACTGAGGCACTACGAGCCGAAAAGGCCCTTTTGCACCGCTGAAAAGCTCTGTTTTTCTCTGCCGACCTCCTCTGCTGGGAGGGTCAATTTCTAAGCTGGCCTGATCGCCATGGTTATCAAAGCATGAGTCCAGTTTGTTTCGGCGCTCTGAAATTGAGCCAAAAGCCACATTGCTCATTCCGGCCTTTTTAAGCTAGTCCCTGAACTAGGCGCTGAGTTTCCCCATCCTGTCTACTGAGCACAGCTTTCATCTCAATGCAGAGACGTAATAAGCTTATGGAGGAAAAGAAGCAAGAAACAGAATCGCAGGCCTCGGTCGTACCGCCTGTTCTCAGAACCAAGGAGCAAGCCAAACGACTCTACGACCGCATCAGCAGGGTATACGACTACCTCATAGCCGCGATACACGACTTAAGAAGACTGACACGACTTTAGTGGTGCTGAGGAACTCTTACCGATGTCCTGAGTTGTCTTTTGTATCTCTTTTCGCTTATTCAGGTATTCCTGTTTTGTAATATCGTCCCATTTCAGAGAGTTCTTTTATCCTGGTGAGCCTTTTCTCAAGGCCTGCTCTTGCGGATTCAATGTCGCTGTAGGCTGTTCGCGGTTTGGTGTGAGTATCCAGGATAGCCTCCTGGTAATCCCGTGGGATTTCAAAGTGCTCCAGATACCATTCAATCTGAGCCTCGTAGATATCTAGAAAAGCGCTTTTGGAATCACATTTCATATCTCCTTTCAGGCGTCCTGCACAGTGGGCGCGGGACCTGCCTTTTGGGGGTCATATGAATCCTGACTTTTGATTTGCACTTACTGCAACTCATAAGTGTTGAGAGGCTGCGTAGGTTCGAGCCTTCACAGTGACGGTATGTATCGGCCGTTTCCTCGCCTACCGTATCTGCTGCACTCTTTCAAGTAGTCCTGGATCTATCAATGCTCATGCTTGGCCCTAGTCCACCCACTGTTGCCGTCTGGGATGTAGCCTGTGTAGAACTTGTTGCTCAATATGTGTCGGACGGTATTGTTGGAAAGCGGTCTGGGGCCTTGGGTCCCAGTTGTCCTGTAACCTGCCGCATTGACAGTCATGGCTATCTCCCTGTCGAATTTGCCGTCTGCTCCAAGCTCAAACATCATTTTCAAGCCATCGAGCTAAGGCATCACCCCTGCCCCACGGGGATGAGAGCGTGGCACTGCAAGCTGGTAACGACTGAGCATTAGGTAGAAGACTTAACATTTTAGCGTTCTGTTCGCATATTGACGATGTCAACTTTCCCCTCATCACTTGGCGAGCAGGTTACACTCAACGCTTGACAAGGCTTGGTTGTTGCAGTACCTTGTGCATATAAGGGCGGAGGCAGAGATGGGCAGGAAGGACACAGCGATTCAACGAAGGGCCAAGAATGTAGGCTTGGACCTAGCCCCGCAGGACCTAGTGGATGCTATAGAAGATGAGCTTCTGGTCATCGATAGCAAGTATCGGGTCAGGTTCGTTAATTCAGCAGTGCGGCGCAGATTCCAGAAGGGAGCTAAGTCGCCTATTGGCAGGCTTTGCTACGAGGTCTTGCATGACAGGGACAAGCCCTGCAGTGCACCTCTATGGCGCTGTCCGCTCATAGAAGTGCTGCAAAGTGGCAGCATGGCAACAGTTATTCATCCTGACCGCATCCTTGGAGCTGACAGGTATCTCAAGATCACCGCGTATCCTCTCCGGGATAGCTATGGCAAAACCAAGGCAATGGTCGAACTGAGAAGGGATGTTAGCGCAGAAAGGGAGCTTGAGACGCAGATCCTGAGGCGACATCACCAGCTTCTAGTGTTGAGTCGCATTTCAAGCGCAGTGAGTGGGCTGCGGGATTTGGATGCCATTCTAAAGATCGCTCTTGATAATGTGCTGGAGATTATCAACGGCGTCGTTGGGGGCGTCTGGCTCTTGGATAAAGAAAGCCAGACACTATACTACCGGGTCTATCGTGGCATATCTGCCAAGACTGCTGAGAGGATGCGTCTCAAACTGGGCGAGGGAATTACAGGCAGGGTGGCTCAGAGCGGACAGGCAATTCTGTTCGAAGACATTTCTAGGGATCCTCGTGTTGCCGATCCTGAGCTCGTGCATAGAGAGGGGCTGAAGGGGTTCATTAGTGTTCCTCTACGATCAAACGAGGCCGTTCTGGGAGTAATAAACGTCGCCAGCCATGTGGCAGGACGGTTTGGTGCGGATGACATGTCCCTTCTAAATTCCATTGGTGATTATCTTGGCACCGCCATTGAGCAAGCAGAGCTATATGAAGGGCTGCTGAGGGCAAGAGAAAGGTATCGAGCACTTCTTCAACATGCTCTGACTGTCCAAGAAGACGAGCGAAAAAGGATCGCCAGAGAGTTACACGATGAAACCAGCCAAGCGCTTACCAGCTTGAGCCTCAGCTTACAGGCTGTAATAGGAATGACGGAAGCGAAAGGTCTTGGAGACGCTGAGCTTATGGAGAGGCTTAAGAAAACGCACTCCTACGCAGTTCACGCGGGCAATGAGATAGTAAAGCTTATGAAGGAGCTCCGTCCCAGCTTGTTGGATGAGCTTGGGCTACCGGCTGCAATCCACCGGTATGCTAAGGATACCCTTGAAGCTCAAGGCATGAATGTATCTGCAAAATTCAGAGGCACTAATGAGCGCCTCCCCCTGGAAATTGAAGTAACGCTCTTCCGTATTGCCCAGGGCGCAATAGGTAACGTCTTGGAGCATTCAGCAGCGAAGAATGCCTCTATCAAGCTGGATTGCAATGCCAATGAGTGCCTACTATATATCGAGGATGACGGCAAAGGCTTTGACGTTAGTAAGCTCACACAGGTGGACCCTAGCGGTCGGGGCGCAGGCTTATTCACCATGAAGGAGAGAGTAAGGTTGGTGGGCGGCAGTTGTCGTGTTGAGTCCCGGCCGGGTCACGGGACTAAGGTTATCGTGAAGATTCCAGTGACAAGGGATTGAGGAGATGAAGAAGATAAGGGTGCTGGTAGTCGATGACCACACCCTCGTGCGAGATGGAATCCGTGCTCTGCTGGCGCTAGCTGCGGATATAGAAGTGGTCGGTGAGGCAGCAGATGGAAGGGAAGCCCTGGAGAAAGTGAGGAGGCTTGCGCCGGACGTGGTTCTTATGGACTTGGCAATGCCTATCATGGGCGGACTGGAAGCAACGCGCCGGATACGCAGGGAATTCCCACGAACGAAGGTACTAGCAGTGACCCAGTATGATGATAGCGATTATGTCATCCCCGTTATTGAGGCAGGGGCGCGTGGCTTTGTTACTAAGATGGCAGCATTTTCGGAGCTTGCTTCAGCTATTCAGGCTGTCTACAGCGGGGGGTCCTATCTATCCCCCTCGGCAGCAGCGGTTCTCGTCGAGGAATGTCAGCAGAAGATCACTGTAGAAGGGGAAAAAGACCCTTACCAGCAGTTGACAGATAGAGAAAAGGAAGTGCTTAAGCTGGTTGTCGAGGGACATACTGCTCGGGAAATAGCAGATATGCTGGTCATCAGCCCTAAGACCGTGGAGTGGTACAAGACCAGCTTAATGAACAAACTGAACATCCACAATAGGACGGAACTCATTAAGTTTGCCATACGCAAGGCGGTTATCACCCTGTGATGGCATAAACTAGACTTCCCTCCTTCGCCTTTTAGCAGTCTCCTGTAACCGGGGCTTTTCCCATCCAAAAACAAGGGTTATCCCAGTAAGAATTCCAAAGACAAAGCCCTTCCTATTCTGGGGATTTCCTGATTGCCTCACCCTTAAGAGCCACGTACTATAGGAGTGGAACTCTGATTATTCCCAGTTCAAAGGGAGTGTGATGTATTCACCCATGACTGATAGTACTCAGAGTTATCGAGTCAATCGAACGAAGAAATCCCCTGTTGACCACAGTCTCACGCCGCCCTGCCAAGCTGCGTGCCCCTTACACATGGAGATCAGGGAATATGTTGATTTGGTTGCCCAAGGAAGGACTATGGAAGCGCTGCAGGTTATAAGAAGCGGCAACCCTTTTCCCTCTATCTGTAGCTATGTTTGTATCCACCCCTGCGAGGATGCCTGCAGGCGCAGTCAGGTGGATAAATCTATCGCGATCCGGGCGTTGAAGAGATTTGCCTTAGAATTTGGTGGTGACAGGATGATCCGGACTGAAGCCGAAACTACGCGCCATGAAAAGATTGCCATAGTAGGATCCGGTCCAGCGGGATTGGCTTGTGCTTACTATCTGAGGAAGCTCGGCTATCCGGTAACCATCTTCGAAGCTCACTCAGAGCTGGGAGGTATGCTCCGAGTAGGCATCCCCCAATACCGCCTTCCCCGGGAGGTACTCGATACTGAAGTTCAAAGGTTAACCCACATGGGGATTGAAATCAGGACGAATACGCGAGTGGTGTCCCTGGACCTGCTATCTGAGTTGGGTTACAAAGCTGTCTTCATAACCATTGGCGCCCATCAGAGCCTTAGAATGGGAATAGAAGGAGAGGAGAGCCCAGGGGTGATAGATGGGGCAACTTTTCTCCGCGAAGTGAACCTTGGCCTCAAGCCATCCCTAGGGGAAAAGGTGGCTGTGGTGGGAGGAGGAAATGTTGCAATTGATGCCGCACGCACTGCGCTTCGATTGGGCGCGCATAAGGTTAACATCCTCTACCGCCGCAGTAGGGCGGAAATGCCGGCAGCTTCTACAGAGGTGGAGCAAGCCCAAGAGGAAGGGGTGAAGATTCTGTTTCTTGTGGCACCAACTAGAATAGAAAGGAGAAATGGGCGGTTAAGCGTAACCTGCGTAAAGATGGAGCTTGGCGAACCGGATGCCAGCGGCAGGCGTCGGCCTGTGCCGATAAAGGACAGTGAGTTCAATAAGGAATTCGATACTCTAATTGCTGCTATTGGACAAGCACCTCAGACCCCAGATGATTTCCGCGTTCGCATAGGCAGGGGCAGCACTATTCATGTTGACCCAGTCACACTCACTACCAATAGGGCGGGGGTCTTTGCCGGAGGAGATGCTGTCACCGGGCCAGCGACCGTAGTTGAGGCGCTTGCAGCTGGCAGGCTGGCAGCCTACCGTATTGACGACTACCTTGAGCACAGGTATCCGCTAGTTAGCAAAGAGGCGAGGGAGAGTCTGACAGGCGAACTACTTCCCGAAACGGTAGAGATGATAAAGAAAACTGGCCGACTTGAGCCACCGGTTCTTTCTCCTAAAGCAAGGGCGAAGGACTTTAAGCTGGTGGAACTTGTCTATGACTGGGAAGCCGCTACTAATGAAGCCAGAAGGTGCCTTCGGTGCGGTGTAGGCGCGGAGATCCTGTTTCAAGATAAGTGTGCCACTTGCCTTACCTGCCTAAGGGTCTGCCCATACCACGCGCCCCGCTTGGATGACAGCGGCGCAATTCAGATACCGTCTGATCAATGTCAAGCTTGTGGTATATGCGTTGCTGAATGTCCAGCTAAGGCGATAGTGTTGCGCAAGCCGTATGATCGACGACATATAACTGAAGAGCTAGATCATATCCTCAAGTCTGCAGCAGAATCGAAGTTCAAGCCTCTCATCATCGGCTTTTGCTGCCAGTATGGACTCTTTGGTACTGGCGCTCTGGCCAGCTTTTGGAGGAGAGTTAAAGCTGGCATCTGGATAGTGCCTGTCCTTTGCGCAGCCAAGGTAGAACCCGATCATATATTGCGTGCCTACGAGATGGGCGCAGAGGGGGTTTTCATCGCTGGGTGCGGGGAGCAATGTGCTAGAGAAAACACTGCCTTTTGGGTTGGCCAGCGTGTTGAAAAGGTTAGAAAGACACTAGTGCAGATCGGTCTTCAGTCAGAGCGCCTGCAGGCTTTTCTCCTAGGCGTCCCCAATGAGGACCCCGCTAGAGAGCTGGATAGGTTCGTTGAAGAAATCGGCGGGCTCTATTTAGCCTCCGTAATGGTGCAGGAGGTGAAAAGTTGATAGTCGCAGAGCAGAAGCCCTTGGAAGAAATAAGGCGAATGATTGTCCCCTACGAGAGGGTATTGATCATCGGTTGTGGCACCTGCATGACAGTTTGCGGCGCTGGTGGCGAACGTGAGGTCTCTTTTCTCCATAACGCATTGCGAGTTGCACAGGCAAAGGCCGGAAACGGGACTCACACCTTTTCGGAATACACTTTGAAAAGACAGTGCGATCCTGAATTCTT
>CAYWDP010000064.1:6977-11542 GCA_964457045.1 uncultured Dehalococcoidia bacterium | reverse complement strand
GCTTTAGGCGGGTCTAAAGACCCGCACTACATTTCTAAACAGCTTTGTATGTATTGTCAGTATGAAGGCAACGCCAATCCTCTGCTCACCATAGCGTTTGTCAGGACGACGGGCAGGTACACCGTCTAATCTCCAGTGGCTACACTTTAGCTGTGCTATTTCTAGAGTTAGAGCTTCAGTGCGCTCAGGCCGGCACGCGCCAGCTCCTCATCCTGCTGCTCAAGACGTCCACTGACACCAATACCGCCAAGGACAGCTCTGCTGTCTGGCTTGTTAACGCAGACTCCGCCCTGCACTAGCGTTATATCAGTGCTGCCGAAGTCGGCAAAGTTCATCTTGACTGCCTTCAGCCCCTCCCGAAGGACTAGCGTATCGATACCCATTTGTGCTGCAGTGGAGGCCTTTCTTATAGCCATCAACTGGTTAAACGAGGTAGCCCCATCCATTCTGGCGTAGTAGATGAGCTCGCCCCGATTATCTACCACAGCTACCGCCACTGGCGGCCCTGGTTTTCTCACAGCCTCTTGCAGTATGGCTTCCATTGCCATTTTTGCCTCTTCCAACCCTAGGCTTTCTACCTTGTACATCACCTTCCCTCCTGTTTTCTGATTTCTGTTCCCTCACCGAAATACTATGTCCGCTGAAAAGCCCTTTATGTCTACATTGGCAAACCTAACCCTTTTTCGGCAATGGCGTTTCTCAGGATTTCAGGGCTACCTGGAAGAAAACTGATAAGATTGACTCTAGAGTAGATTGGCATCATGCCTCTCAGAGGGGCATGCTTGGATCCCATCTCCAGTTGCCCAAAAAGCCCCAGGATTTCCATGGCAATGCTAACTAGCTTTTGGGACACTTCCGCTTCGCAAAACTTTTCCACATATATTTCATATTGTGGGAAGAGGCCTTTGCTCCTCATCCAAGCCACTCGGTAGATCATCAGCCGCGATATCTCGATCTCAATAGCCAATTCGGCTAGCTTCTGGCGAACCAGCGGATTCTTGCCCAAGCGATGTTCGTCCTCCTTTACATGCCGGACAAAGCGCTCAAAGGTTCGGCGCAAATTCCCTATAGCCAGACCAGGGCTTGTCTCATAGCGGAAGTGGGGATCCCTATCAATGTACTCAAAAGCCCGGTTTTTTTCACCTATCATATTCTCCCCGGGCACCCTCACATTATCGAAGAAAACGTCATTGGTCCTCAGGGCTACCGTCCATATGGGAGATACGCTGATTCCAGGTGTCTTCATGTCTACGATAAAGAAGCTGATCCCCTTCTCCTTAGGGGCATCCAAGTCGGTTCTAGCCATCAAAAATACATAGTCAGCCACGTTAGCACCGGTAATGAAGCGCTTGTGACCGTCGATAATGTAGTCATCCCCATCAGCCCTGGCATAGGTCTCCATCGAGGCAAGGTCAAATCCAGCATTGGGTTCGGTGTAGCCCCGAGCCACCCTTATCTCACCGCTGGCTATTCTTGGCAGGTAATCTTTTTTTTGCTGCTCAGTGCCATAGGCGAGGCAAAAATCCCCGAAGAGTCCGACGGTTCCATAGTACAAATCACCCAGTGGGGCTCTATAGTAGCCCATTTCTTCATTAAAGATGGCTGTCTCCACCCAACTGCGACCCTGACCACCATATTGCTTGGGCCAGTGCAGACCTATCCATCCCTTGGCAGCCACGTCACGGTAGTATTCCGGAGAGTAGAAACCCTCTTCCATTGGATCGGCAAGCTTATACCTCGGCACCTTCAGACAAAAGTCTCTGACTTCTTCCCTAAATCTTAATTGTTCTTCAGAAAACCCGAAATTCATGATCGATTTCCTTCTTATTAACGTTGTGGCTCGCCGGTGACTATGGTTATCAGGCTGCCGTCAAGGCGTCTTAGCATTAAGCTGCCATTGGTGTTTATTGATTCTGCGTAACCCTCTTCTACTATATCCCCGGATCTCACTCGCACCAATTTACCCAGTGTTTCTACACGGGCAAGCCACTTCTCATAGATATTTCCCCCACTCTGCAATTCTTGATAGATTTGCTCAAATTCTTCCAGTAGTGATGGTAATATTTCCCCTGCAGATATCTCCCTTCCTGACTCAGTAGAGAGGCTGGTGGCTATAGCCGAGATTTCATTAAAAGCTAAGGCATCAATTTTGGCATTTATCCCTATACCAAGAATGGTAACCTTGAGCTCACCACCCTCAAAAATGTTCTCCATCAATATACCACTTACTTTCTTGCCATTGAGGAGGACATCATTGGGCCACTTAATCGTAGGCTTTAATCCACTTACCTTCTCGATGCTCTGGACAGTGGCTAGGCAGGCAGCCATATTGAGCTGAGGTAATTGTGGCAAGGTAGGACGAAGGATGATAGATAACGAAATGCTGCTACCTGGGGGTGACAGCCATTTCTGTCCCAACCTCCCCCTCCCTGCTGTCTGCTCGCCAGCAATAATAACAGTCCCCTCCCCCATCCCTTCCCTTGCCATCCTCTTGGCCACATCCATGGTGGAGGGGAGGCTAGGGTAGTAGAGGATATTTCGCCCAATGAGACTGGTATTTAAGCCTTTGAGGATTGAAGCTGATAAAATAGTAACTTCCTATTTTTTGGATTGCTAACAGTTATTCCAAGCTACAGTGTCGCAAATCTGCTTAGTTAAGCAGAATACTTTCTTTGAAGAGATAGAGGAGCTTCCTATTTCCTCTCAAATTTCTTGCATTTACTGGCATCCGTATCAGGCGTTACCTTGGTGGCTCCGCACCTTTTGCCCATACACCTGAATCCTCCCCCTTTCGGATTGGGCACAAGCAGTTTGCACTCTCCACAAGTTGGCATTTGAGCTCACCTCCTCTTCCTATTCTTGGATTTGTCCAACAAAGGTCGGCTAAGAGGATCTTGAGTCTAAGCTCGATTGATTCTAAAATCCCCCTCTCACTTTGTCAACTTCTTACCACGGGAGTGCTTAATGTCATTGCGAGGAGCACCAGCGACGAAGCAATCTCGTCGTTATTTTTGAGATTGCTTCGCTCCGCTCGCAATGACAGTTTGAGTTAATTAAATGTTCTCTACTGCTTCTATTTCCAAATACGATGTGAAGTTTGACACTATTTCAACAGATTTATTAGAATCCATAGGAAGTTTCAGCAGCTTCGAGAGGTGATAAAGTGGACTTTGCTTTTTCGAAGGAAGAAGAAGCCTTTCGCCAAGAGGTTCGAGATTTCCTGAATAAGGAAGTGACGCCTGAGGTCATAAGGGAGGCTGAGTCCGGGTTGGGGTGGGGTCCTTACACCTGGGAATTCATCCAAAAGCTAGGTAGGAAAAGATGGTTATGTCCCTCCTGGCCAAAGGAGTATGGAGGTCTGGGGCTTCCGCCGATCTACCGCTTTATAATCCATGAGGAGCTGGATTATTCCGGAGCGGTGCCTGAAGCTCTAATGATAGGTGTAGGCATAGCAGGTCCTACTATTATGCTTTATGGCACAGAGGAACAGAAACAGGGATATCTTCCTAGAATTGCCAGGGGTGAGATTGAATTCGCCTTGGGCTATACTGAACCAGAGGCAGGTTCTGACCTGGCCAACTTGCAAATTCGGGCGGAAGAAGCCGATGATCACTACATTCTAAATGGTCAGAAGCTTTTTAATACCAGGTGTCACTATGCTCAATATCATTGGCTGGGGGCTCGGACCGACCCTCATGTGCCTAAACATAGGGGTATCTCTCTATTTATTGTTGACCTGAATAGCCCAGGGATAACCATTCGCCCTTTGTGGACCCTGAGCGGTGTGAGGACGAACGAGGTTTTCTACGACAGCGTTGTGGTTCCCAAGGGTAATCTGGTGGGTGAGAAGAATCGTGGATTCTACTATATGATGACAGCCCTTGAGTTCGAGCGGGTTCTTTCCGTAGGAGGGCTAAGGAGGGTTTTTGAGGAGGTGGTAAGGTATGTCAAAGAGAAGCCTGCCTTAAACGATGATACACTCATTCGCCAGCAGATAGCCGAGATAGAGACAGAAATTGAGGTAGCGAAGTTATTTGTCTATCGACTAGCTTGGCTGCAGACCAAGCGCATCGTGGCTAGCTACGAAGCTGCGGCATTGAAGCTTTTCGCCAGTGAGCTATGGCAGAGGCTGGCAAATTCAGCCATGGAGATCCTAGGCCTTCATGGGCAGCTTCAAAGGAACTCCAAGTGGGCGCCTCTTAATGGAAGGATAGAGCGCCTCTCCCGGGAAAGCATTTTTTATACCTTTGCCGGAGGGACCTCGGAGGTGATGAGAAACATCATCGCTACCAGAGGTCTGGGACTTCCCAGATAAGTTCCGGGGCTTTTTGACTGCCCCCTTGCAGCCATCTTGATTTGCTCAAGTGTGTTCGTCAATGCCTGATTCGGGGTCTGTTTCCCAAACGGAACCAAAAGGGTATCAAGGCTCAGGTAGTATGGTGTGCTTCAGGCACTGCCTCTACCCGCTTAACAATAAAGAGTCATTTAGGGAGGTTTTTGCACCCATCTGTGGCTGATTCTTGACTAATCCCTTTAGCCAGTTACAATATGACCAGTATGTTTTT
>CAYWDP010000064.1:0-6877 GCA_964457045.1 uncultured Dehalococcoidia bacterium | reverse complement strand
GAGGAACTGCGGCAAACATTATGAAACGAATTGATGCATATGTTATTCCCACTACAAAATGATTAGTAGGTTGTTTGGAGGCAAAAAAAGGAAAAAGCCGGTCCCCAGCCTGCGGCCACCGCAGGCGGACTTTACTGCCGAACCTGTCTCTGGCATGGCACCGCTCAGTGTCCAGTTCACTAATCAGTCTAAAGGCGAGGTCACCGATTGGGTGTGGGACTTCGGCGATGGTGTTACCAGTGTAGAGCAGCATCCGAATCATATCTATGCTGAGACTGGAACTTATACTGTCTCTCTTGTCGTGTCTAATGCTGCAGGCAGTAGTACTGAGAGCAAGGTTAGCCTTGTTACTGTATACCCAATAATAGAGGAATGGTATCCTGAGGATGTTCTCCCTTATGACATCCTTACATTAGATATTTCCACTTTGCTAGAACTTACAGACAATGGCAAAGTTGTACTTGGGGAGGAATTTAGGGATCACACTGATTTGCGAGGTTATTTGGCTGAACAGGTTAATAAGCTGGGCGGAGATTTCTGGGAGGCCAGACAACAGGTCTTGCAGACGCTAATGGCTAAGTCGGATGAAATCGAATCGCACTTCAATACCCTTAAATCAAAACTTAACTCTGAGGAACATGCTATGAAAGCCAAGGAGTTGCGATTGATAGATATAGATGAAAAGGTTCCACTTGTAGAACAGTATTTACAGGAGCTGAGAACAGCACTGAATAATGGCTTGGATGCCATTAGGTTTAGGGATGAAGATTGCCTCACTCAGATCGATGCACTGCTCTGGATGGAATTCCAACTTTTCACACCACCGCTGCTAACCGAGGATTATGATTACTGGCCTTATCCTGCCACTGTCCATTGGCGGAAAGCGTGGTTGAATTTACATTGCGACCATGATGGCACATCCTCCGTCTCAACGACTTCTGAACCAACGTACCAGCATTATCTAACAAGGGTGATTGAAATATGCCCCATCTGTAACCGTATTGTTTCAGTGGGCAGCAGGCTAGAGGTATCGCCCTATTGCAGTAAATTGTTCCAGGCTGAAAAGGATAAAGTCAATTTTGCCTACGTGTATGCATACGAGTGTGACGACCGGGCGACTGGAGGTTATACGGGCGCGACTCATATTGTTCTCATCTACCCGACTGAGAAAGAATTGGAAGAAACGAGAGAATATTACTCCTCTGAGGAAAATTATCAAGAAACGGGGATCCTCTTTGGCGGGCAAAAAGCAGGTATGAAACTAGACGGCCATGTTGAATACCTTTCATTAAAATACAAGGACAATGCTCTCTGTTTAAGTATCAGCTGGTGACGTTCAGGTTATTGATGGGTTGGAGCTTTAATTCCTGAACGGCCTTCTGAGATGCGGTGGCCTAAGCGAAACAAGAGCCTGATGATCAGCCTATCGCGGAGGCAAGCGGTGGCCTCTTTCATCGTCTCTAGATCTTGCGGGTCAAGATGGGTCCTCACCACTTATTTCGCTGGCTACAGCCTCTTGCAAGAAATCAAGGTGTTTTTTGAAAGACTAGTCACCCTCAAACTCGCTAAGAAGGGCTATCCAGATACCATCCTCATCCCTCTGGACACAGATTGGTGGAACGCCTTCACGGGAACAGACTAAGAAGGGCCTGTCAAGGCTGAGAAATAGCATAATGCTATCTTGGATGAAGTCCACAAAGGCTTCATTCTCACCCATTAGCTGGGTGACATACCTGCTGGTCATCACTTTGCCGCTTGGCATAGTTTGCTCTCCTCTGTATTTTATAATCATTTCTCACCAAGCTCAACCACTGGAAGGATAAACTTTTGTATAAAAGGAATGCGTTGGAAACAAGATTGCGGGAAGATACTCTGGCTAGTAGCCAACAATGTGTGGCACTTCACCAATTTTGATTTGCATCCAAGCTGAATGTGCTATAATATCGGAAGGGAGCTTCCTAGAGGAACACAGGGGGATGAGCTAGCACGTGAGGAAGAGTGCTACAAAGCTATTCCAAAAAATTTGCAGAACTAGGGGTTCGTCTACTTGCTGTTAGGCAAAAATCCGCGTTGGAACAAAATTTTGGGGGTGAAGAAATGGCAACTAAAGCTCAGATTTGGAGAGACCTGGCTCAGATAATGTCCCTGCTCCTTGAACTGGAGAAAGAACACCCAGACCCCAGGATAGCGCAGGCAAGGGAACTGACCAAGAAGGCCATGAAGGACCTAGATAGGCTTCGTGCGCCTGGACCGCTGAGAACCTTATAGGCTGAATCGAACAGCCAACCAAGAAAAAAAGAAGGCGCCTTCTCAAAAGGGCCTCTGTACTTTTGAGCTATAAAGCCTCAGGGTATCCGGAGATTTTGGGCTCCTTTTCCCTTTCTCTGTGTCCTGGTACCGACGGATGAGATTTCTCGTGCTCTCCTCTTTCGCTCGGAGCTAATTGAATACCACAGCCCTCCAATAGCTTCCAGCACCGGGACTACATTTTGCCACCAAGGACCTTTCCAAGCCCACCGGCCGTAGCATTGCGGTGGCTCGTGCCTTTTACAAGATGGGTCAAGCGTGACATCCTCAACTATGACCCCTTCCTCGCTCCCCAGTTGTGCTTTAACCGTCCCATCCGAATCAGCTATGGTCGATAGCCCTGGAAAAGTTGAATCCTGCCCAAATGGCAGTCCCGGTAGCGGAGTTTTCCATGGGCCGGATTTGTTGACCATGACCACTGGCACTCCGAGCAGACCTGCATAGCGGGCAGCCAGTTTGCTCAGTGTATTGTTGTAGTACTCCACTTGTTTTCGGCGGAAGAAAAAGCCGTGCATTGGTGTTGGCGCCGAGTGAGGCATAAGCATCAGGTCCACTGATTGCCGGTGCATCATATGCGGGATGTAGGCTAGTTGATTCTCGAAGCAGATGCCTATTCCTATCTTGCCGAATTGGGTGTCTATCACGTGCGGGCCAGAGTCTCCCTTAGTAAAGTACGCTTCAAAGGCAGCCGGCTTCTGTTTCCTCACCCGACCTGCTTCCTTTCCGTCGGGAGTCGTCAAAACGAAGGTGTTGAAGAAATCCTCCCCGTTGGCTTCGAGAAAGCTGGTTCCCAACCAGACGCCCAGCCTCTTGGAATTTTCATAGAGCCACTCGACAGTCGGTCCTTCTGTTGGTTCTGCTCCGTCCCATATGGACTTGGTGAATATATACCCGGTGGGCATGAACTCGGGAAGTACAATGAGCTTGGCTCCCTTTTGCACTGCTCGGTCTACTAAGCGTGTGGCGTGGTAGAGGTTGGTGTCGATAAGGCAATTCTTCGACTCCATCTGGACTGCTGCCACCCGAATAGTTCTCACTTCTGCCTTCGACATCTTTATTTTTGTCCGTTTTGGCTATCGCCTGGCACCCCTGTGCCTCCTGAGATGCTCGACTGCAATGTGTATACTGTGGTTTGGCGGATACAGGGATCTCGTTATGTTCACCTGCTCTATTCGCCTCCTGCAATTGTGAACCTAGCTACCTGGGGAGCTTTCAGGAATTCCCACGTGCCCTGTACGCCACAGTCCAGTGCAGCTACTTCAATGTGCAACATAGCAATGCCGCAGTCCAAGCGCTTGGATATGCCAAAGGTAAACCTAGGACTATCCACCGAAACGGTTATACTGCATGGTTCTAAATAGAAGCGCCAGGGCTGCCTATTGATAGCTGAAGGAGCTAGCCTGGCTGCTTCCAGGGCCGATTTCACCCAATGAGACAACTCAGTCTCATCCAGTCCAGTAACGAGTTCCGTCAAGGGTTTGCGCTGGTGGGCCAGACCGAAGCCGGTCATTATTCTTTCTTCCAATGTAAATTCTTCTGTGGCGTGACCAACGGGAGTTACTGACAAAACCCTTTCGTTTCCGCTGGTGCCGACAGCGGATGCGGCGACTTTAGGACGGAAAAACCCGGCTACCCAGCAGGTGTTCAGGTCCATAGCTGTTGCTTCTAGGATGATGCCTTCTCCTAAATAGCCAACCTTTTCCTGAATGTGAGGATCATCCATGTCGCCGATGAAAGCGATAAAGGCAGGAGCCCCTTTTATCTTACCGTAAGGGCCGATAGCACCCTTGAAGACTTTTTCCGGTGATTGTGTTACCAGCTCCGCACGGGCCTGCGGAAAAGGTCTGAATTCTCTGCAGACTGTTTCTAGCTGGGCCAATACGCTTGACTCTAACTCAGTGGAGTCAAAACTGCGCCGGGACCTTCTGCGAGAAATCGCCGCGTGCCATCTGGAAAACGGGATCTCCATCTATGATATCTCCTCTTCTGTGGGTATGATGCTACTTCCTGGATAGTTGTTTGTATGATTCATTATCACCACCTGTCAAGCAGAGTGGCCAGAGCATCGGGGTCCGTAGTCGGTGCATGGCAAACATAGCTTTCACATAGGTACACGGTAGGCCTATTCTGTATCATGCCTTTGTCGTAGAGCAGGGGAATAATTATGGTCCGAGCCAGCTCATCCGGGTCGCCGCCTGCGAGAACCTTGTTAGGCAAATAGCGCCTGGTGATTACATTCATGAGGGACTTCATCGCTGGATCCTCCAGTCGACCCACTACTGCTATCTCCTTTGGCTTGGATAGATAGAAATCAAGAGCGCAGAGCCAGTGCCCAAAGCCGAGGGGATACTGAGTCATCAGCTCCTGCACCGGGCGAAGGGCGGCTGTAGTTGGCCTCTCATAGTCGCTATCGCCGGTCAATCTCGCCAAGTGCAGAAGGACAAAGGCTGCTGCCGCTGATCCTGAAGGCAGAGCGTTATCGTAAATGCTTCTGGGGCGAACCACAAGCGCCTCCTGTCCATGAGCGGTATCGTAGAAGCATCCATGGGTCTCGTCCCAGAACCGATCCAGCATGGCATGTCCCAACTCAATAGCGGCCTTCAGCCACTGCTCCCCAAAGGTGGCTTCGTATAGTGAAAGCAGTCCCTGGCAGAGGAGGGCGTAATCCTGGAGATAGCCATCGCCCTTGGCTTGCCCATCCTTATAGGAGTGCTTCAGAAGTCCGCCCTCACGCAACGCCTGCATCAGGAAAGCGGCATTGGAGATAGCTGCCTCCAGGTAATCCTCTCGGTCAAGCACTGATGCTGCCTCGGCGAGGCTGGCAAGCATCAGACCATTCCAGCCTGTCAGAATCTTCTCATCTCGGTGTGGCGGCACCCGGCGCGCTCGCCTTTCCAGCAGGCGCGCCTTAGCCGTGGCTATCCTGGCCTCCAGTTCCTCAGAGGTGAGCCCGAGCTCCTCTGCCAGCGCCTCAGTATTAATTACTTGGCTAAGAACATTTCCTCCCTCAAAGTTACCCTGTTCAGTTATGTCAAGATGCCTGCTAATCAGTTCCCCCTCGTCCTCACCCAGCACCTCCTTTATCTCCTCGAGTGTCCAGGTGTAGTACTTCCCTTCGACGCCCTCGCTGTCTGCATCCTGGGTGGAGTAGAAGCCACCCTCTTTGTCTCTCATCTCCCTTAGTACATAGGCCAGCGTCTCCTGGACGATGCAGCGGTAGAGCTGCTTTCCTGTTGCCTGGTAGGCGTGGAGATAGAGATGACTCAGCAGGGCATTATCGTAGAGCATCTTCTCGAAGTGCGGAACAAGCCAGCGGGCATCGACAGAATAGCGATGAAAGCCGCCTCCTATTTGATCGTATATGCCACCGCTGGCCATTCGCTCCAGGGTGTGCTCCACTATCAGCAGGGCATCCTTGTCGCCACTCCGGTGGTGATACCGTAGTAAGAACTCCAGCACCATGGGTTGAGGGAATTTGGGGGCTGAGCCGAAACCGCCGTTTTCGGCATCGAACGTGGCTTTGAGTGCCACGTAGGCGGTGCTGAGTGTGCTGGTGGTAAGGGGCTCTACCCTCTGCTGCACCTCAAGTGCTCGGTTCAAATGGGCCACCACCTGCTCTGCGGTGGCTTCAATCTCACCCTTACGGCTTATATAGGCTTGGGCCACTGTCTGTAGCACGCGGGGGAAGCTTGGCAGTCCGTGGCGCTCCTCCGGAGGAAAGTATGTTCCGCCGTAGAAGGGCTTGCCTTGGGGTGTCAAGAAAACTGTCAGCGGCCAACCGCCCCTGCCGGTTATCACCTGGACTGCCTCCATGTAAATGGCATCGAGGTCAGGACGCTCCTCGCGGTCGACTTTGACGTTGATGAAGCTCTGGTTCATCAGGCGAGCGATCTCCTCGTTTTCGAAGCACTCTCGCTCCATCACATGGCACCAGTGGCAGGCGGAATAGCCTATGCTTAGTAGAATAGGCTTGTCCTCTTTCCGGGCGCGTCCCAGTGCCTCGTCACCCCAGGGGAACCAGTCCACAGGGTTATGTGCGTGCTGAAGCAGATAGGGACTGGTCTCGTTTATCAGACGGTTGGTGTGGCTTTCTTCGGTCACCTCTTTCCTCAAAAGATTCTCGTATTGATTTTCAAAATCCTTTTGGCCTGAATACTGACTTTGTTTGGTGATATAGCCACTTCCGGTGTATAGAGATTCTGATAGCGATTATTACCAGAAGCCTTACTGCTGTCCAGTCGTGTATGTCCAGCCAGGTGCGCCGGTTCCAGATAAAGGTTCATTCAATTCCATCTCCACCAAGCCCTCTACCGTTGCCATCCCCCCTGCCGTGGAGCGACGCCAGCCACAGGATAAATCCAGATATAGCCTGGACCAGGAGAGCTACAAAGGCCAAAATCGCCAGCGTAAAGAGGAACTTGGCCTTGGACATAAAGCATCACTCCACAATGACCTTAGCCTGAAGATACCTTCCTGGCAGTGGGGAGCCTTGGTCAGGGCAGCCTCTGCAGGATAAGTACCACTGCTACATATTTTACCACTCTTTCCACATCATTTCCTCAGCCGTATT
>CAYWDP010000063.1:2794-11544 GCA_964457045.1 uncultured Dehalococcoidia bacterium | reverse complement strand
GAAAAGTGGTGAGAAGAAGCTTGAGGTTGGTGGCGTCTTTGTCGAGATTGGGCTTATACCCAACTCGGAGATAGTGAAAGGCATTGCCAAGCTCAATAGGCTGGGTGAGATTGCGGTCAACTGTGCCTGTGAAACTGGAGTACCTGGGCTCTTTGCCGCTGGTGATGTGACCAATATCCCGGAGAAGCAGATAGTGGTTGCCGCTGGTGAGGGGGCCAAGGCAGCGCTTCAGGCTCACCGCTATCTCCAGAGACTATAAGGAGGTAAACAAGACGGGTATCTTTTTCTTCGGCAGAGAACTTATTGAGATTGCCATCGGGGTTGAGAGGAGTGGAGCCGCATTCTACGATTCCTTGGCTAACTCAACTGAGGATGAGATGGCTCGGGGTGCCTATAAGTATCTGGCTGATAAAGAGAGGGAGCATATTGAAATCTTCCAGAAAATGCTGCGCTCGGTGGGTGAGTATCGGCCCTCAGGGACCTATACTGAAGAGTATGACCTTTATCTGAAAGCGCTGGTTGACTCCGCTGTTTTCAGTGATGATCAGGCTGCCCGTGAAATGGCACAGAAAGCAGGCGGTGACGCTGAAGCCATTCAAATCGGCCTCAGAGCAGAAAAAGACTCGATTCTGTTCTACTCCGAGATGCGAGACCTCGTTCGCCGGTCAGACCGTGAGGTAATAGATAACATAATCGAGGAAGAGAGGTCTCACCTGAGGCAGCTTTCAGACCTCAAGAAAAGCCTCAGCAAGCGGTAGACTTGCTCAGGAGACAAGCAGTGAACGAAGTCCTGAGGGCACTGAGGAGGATGCACAACATCGAAAGATTTGCTGTTGAGATTTACCGCACGCAGATTAAGGCGTTCCCGGAGAAGGAAATCGCTGATAGGCTTAGGGCAGCGATGGCTAATGAGCAGGAACATGTCAATGATCTCCGGGCACGCATTGGAGAACTGGGAGGAAGTTGCTCTTGGCCGGGGTCCTTCTTCCAAATGGCAGGAAAATTGTTGGGATTCACCACAACCCTTCTGGGCAAGGTGTTCCTTCTCAAAACTGATATTCGGATCGAAAAACGGGCAGTGAAGGATTACGGCAACTCCTTGCAAAAGGTCGCCTTCGATGAAAAGTCCAGGGGTCTGATACAGAAAAATCTCGAGGACGAAGAGGCTCATATTAAGAGGTGGGAGGAGTCCATTGAGATATTGCAGGCTCAGCGGTAAAAACGCTTTAGAGGCTCTCTCATTTCGCTAGCAGAAGGAGGTGATCAATATGGGAGTCAAGAATGTGGGCGAAAAGTATCGTTGCAATGTCTGTGGTAATGAGGTAACAGTGACCAAGGTTGGTGGTGGAACCTTGGTCTGCTGCGGGCAGGATATGGAACTGGTTAGTTCATAGACTGATTACGCCACAAGAACAATAAGGAGGGGTAGACATGTTTGTACGCGATGTTATGACCAGCAATGTCATCACTGTACCCAGCGATACCCTCATGGTAGAAGCTGGAAGGATTATGGAGTTTCACCGGATCGAGCGTTTGCCAGTGGTTGACAGAGGGAAATTGGTTGGCATTGTGACCAAGGATATATTGCAGAGGGCTGGTCCGTCTCAGGCCACCTCCCTGAGCCGATGGGAGCTCAGTTATATCTTGGGTAAGATGACGGTAAAGGAGATTATGAAGACAAATGTGGTAACAACCACCCCGGACACCACTGTAGAGTGCGCTATAGCTACAGCACAAAGCAATAAAGTTGGCTCCTTGCCTGTGCTGGAGGACAACACGGTAGTGGGCATACTTACTACCAATGACTTCTTTTACAAGATTCTGAACCCCCTGATGGGCATAGGCGAAGAGGGCACGCGCATCATTGTTTACCAGGCTGGCGAGACTGCACAAATACAGAAAGTGATGGAGTGCATAAATAGAAACGGTGTAGGGGTAAAGGCCGTCTGCACAGTAACACCTTCAGAGGCTGGAAAGAATGACCTTCTTATTCACTTGGACACAGAGGATGCTGATCAGGTAATAATGGAACTGAAGAAACTTGGCTTCTCAGTGGATACCAGGGAGTATAAGCCCTGCTAGCGCCACGGTATCTGTCACCTTTTAGATTGTAGTGGTGAAGGGCAGGAGACCCGCGGTTGGCAAGATTGCTCTTTGACCATGGGCTAGCATCAGAGGAAAGGAGGAAAAGCAAATGGCTTACACCACGAGAGACTATGGCAACCTGGTGGGAATAGAGGGCTTTAGCGAAACGCTGCTGAAGAATCATTTCACCCTTTATCAAGGCTATGTGACCAATACCAACAGGCTGCTAGACTCACTTGCCTCGATGTTGAAGGAAGGCAAGATGGGCACCCCAGAATATGCCGAGCTGAAGAGGCGGCTGGGCTTTGAGTTCAATGGCATGAGGCTCCATGAGTATTACTTTGAGAACCTGGGCGGAAAGGGAGTCATAGGTAAATCGGGGAAGCTGGGGAAGAAGCTGGCAGAAGACTTTGGCAGCTATGAAGATTGGGAGAGGGATTTCAGAGGCACCGCAGCAATGCGCGGCATTGGCTGGGCCATTTTGTATCAGGATAATATCACTGGCAAGTTGATCAACCAGTGGATTAACGAGCATGAGACAGGCCACCTCGCCGGCGGTATTCCTATACTGGTGCTGGATGTCTTTGAGCATGCCTTCATGATTGACTATGGGTTGAAGCGTGCCGACTATATAGAGGCTTTCTTCAAGAATATCAACTGGGATAAGGTTGACAGCCGTCTTAAGTAAGACCAGTCAAATGGCTATTTTTGTAAGGTAGCAGCGCAGCGGTTTTTCGTTGCCTGGATTTGGGACTAGAACCCGACTCGGCAGCTTTTTTGAGATTATAGCCCAGCCCCTTTAGCAGGGAAGAGATTATGATGAGCCCCCGGCAGCGGTTTTTGCGGGTAATATATGCTCTCCTTCTGGTTGTGGCCATAGGCGTCACCGGGTATGCGATTATTGATGTGGCCTAAACTATCTGATCAAGAACGGGGGTATGCCAAGGGTGTTTGACGAGTTTAGTCTCATACGGAACATAGCCATTGTCGCAGGTGCAGCTTTGGCAGGGGGGCTGGCCGCCCGCTTTTTAAAGCAATCTGCCATCATCGGCTACCTCTTAGCCGGTGTCGTCATTGGTCCCCATGCGCTGGGCTTAATTGAAGAATCGGACGAAATCAGGGTCTTGGCTACTATCGGGGTGGTGCTGCTTCTCTTCACCCTCGGGGTAAAGTTATCGCTACGGGAAATTATGCGGCTGAAGAATGTGGCCATCTGGGGTGGCATATTTCAGCTTTTGATTACCACGGGACTAGGAATAGGTGTCGCTGCCCTTTTCGGATGGTCGCTTCACGAGGCGGTAACCTTCGGCTTTCTCATTGCCCTCAGCAGCACGATGGTAGTAATCGGGATGCTTACCTATCGAGGGGAGCTGGAATCAGTACACGGTCGGGTGATGATAGGGATCCTCCTGATGCAGGACATCGCGGCCGCTTTCATGATGTTCATCCTGCCAGTACTGGGGGACTCAGGAGAGAACCTGCCTGCCACACTGGGATTAGCGGTTCTTAAAGCTGGGCTATTCCTCACCGTGGTCTTGCTCCTGGGGGCATGGGTAGTGCCCCGATTCATAAGGCGGGTGGCAGGCCAAGGCTCCAGGGAACTGTTCATCCTTTCCAGTGCTGTGCTGTGCTTTGGAGGTGCGTTTGGTGCCTATTATTTCGGTTTGTCAGCAGCTTTGGGTGCGTTCGCTGTCGGGCTTCTTATCAGCGAATCTGATTTCGCTCATCAGGTGCTTGGTGATATGACCCCTCTGCGAGATATCTTTTCCGCCATTTTCTTTGTATCCGTGGGGATGCTCATTGACCTGCCTTTTATGGCAGAAAATATGACCACTGTTATTGTAATAGTTTTGACGATTGTCTTGGGCAAGTTTCTTATCTGCTCTGCAACCGCCCGGCTCTTCGGTTATACGGGCAAGACAATACCCCTAGTAGGGGCAGGAATGATACAGATCGGAGAATTCAGCTTCGTATTGGCGGAGCTGGGGTTAGAGGAGAGAGTCATTTCGGAGCATATATATGGACTGATCCTTGCCAGTGCCTTGATCTCTATTATTCTCACTCCCCTTATCTACAGCCTAACAACCAATCTCAGTACCAGGATGATCCAGTTGGGGAGGCTTAAGCCACTAGTGGCAGCTAATACACAGCAATCGGTTAAGGAGGTAGCCAAGATTTCTGGCCACGTGGTTATTTGTGGTCATGGTCGCGTAGGTAGCAACGTAGCACAGATGCTGAGGCAGTTGGAAATACCGCACTTGGTGATTGATCTCGATCCGGCAGTTATCTCCAGCCTCCGAGACCAAGGAATTCCCTGCATTTATGGAGATGCTGGTAGTGGGGAAGTGCTTTCCAAGGCGGGGCTCAAGGAGGCAGCCCTTTTGCTAATCGCTATGCCTGACCCTGTGGCAGCGAGGCTTGCTCTTGACCACGCCCGGCGTATTAATCCTCAGTTGGATGTGGTAGCCCGTATTCATAGCGACTTCGAGCTTGATTTCTTGAGGGGGAGGGGGGCTTCTGAATTGGTCCGGCCGGAGCTTGAGGCTAGTATTGAACTGGTACGGCATACTATGTGTCGCCTCGGGTTACCTCAGGACAAGGTGCAAGAGTTTATCGACAACTGGAGGAGAACGTGCCCTATGTAAGAATCATTGCCAGAACCCCATCGTTTCTAACTTATTTGGGAGTATAATAGCTTGAGAGACGCAGATTGAAGCAGCATGGCTTCCAATACCTCTACAATGTATCTAGAGGTATGGAGACATGGAATAATGCGGGCTACGAGGTGACGGTTTGAGACAAAAGAAATGTGATCTAAGTCACTGTGTGAAGCTGTGGTTATGCTCTATCATGGCAAAAGTTCAAGAGGTGGAAAATGAGGAAGGTTTATCTGGATAACGCTGCCACCACTCCAATACTGCCCGAGGTGCTGGAGGCGATGCTCCCCTATCTCAGGGATGCCTATGGTAACCCTCAATCTCTGCACCGCTGGGGAGACGAAGCCAGGAAAGCTGTAGAGGAGGCGCGGGGCAGGTTAGCTGCCCTTATTGGTGCTCAGCCAGAGGAGATCATCTTCACCTCCAGCGGCACTGAGGCGAACAACTTCGCTGTCAAAGGGTTGGCCATGGCCCAGCAATCTAAGGGCAAGCATGTTGTCATCTCAGCTATTGAGCACTTCTCGGTACTGCACTCTGCCAGAACCCTGGAGAAGTGGGGCTTTGAGATGGCCGAGGTTCCGGTGGACAGACATGGATTGGTGGACCCTGATGAGGTGGCCCGCAGCCTGAGGAAGGACACCATTCTTGTCTCCATCATGCATGCCAACGGTGAGGTAGGCACCATCGAGCCTATCGCCGAGATAGCTAAATTGACGAAGGAGGCTGGGGTTATCTTCCACACCGACGCTGTCGCCACTACTGGGACTATTCCGGTGGACGTCAGGGAACTAGGGGTAGACGCACTGAGCTTGGCTGGTAACCAGTTCTACGGACCCAAAGGGGTTGGCGCTCTGTGGTTGAAGAAAGGAGTGCGCATCATTCCCTTCCTCGATGGTGGGGTGCAGGAGGGAGGGCGGAGGGCCGGGACTGAGAATGTGCCTGCCATTGTGGGACTAGGAAAGGCTGCTGAGCTAGCTAAAGCGGAGATGGAATCTAGGATGGAGCACCTCTCAGCTTTGCGCAACAGGTTGATTGAGGGACTACTTTCCCGAATCGAGCGTTCTTTCCTCACTGGACACCCCACCCAGCGCCTCCCAGGTCACGCTAGCTTCTGCATCGAGTTCATCGAAGGGGAGTCGATGCTCATGCTCTTAAATCATCAGGGGATAGCGGCAGCCAGCGGTTCTGCCTGCACCTCTAGAGCGCTAAAAGCCTCGCACGTCCTCATCGCTATGGGGATTCCTCATGAGATCGTTCATGGCTCGCTACTCTTCAGCTTCGGTCTGGGGAATACCGAGGAGGAAGTGGACTACGTGCTGGAAGTGCTGCCGCCCATCGTTGATAAGCTGCGGCAGATGTCGCCGCTATACGCTAAATTCTTGAAAGGTCAGAAGGGAGGGAAATAAGATGCCTGTTTACAGTGAGAAAGTAATGGAGCATTTCATGAACCCCCGCAATGTGGGGGAAATAGAGAACGCCGATGGTATTGGTGAGGTGGGCAATCCCGTCTGTGGAGACATGATGACCTTCTATATCAAGGTGGGCGATAACCGTCTCAGCGATGTGAAGTTCAAAACCTTCGGCTGCGGGGCAGCCATTGCCGTTTCCAGCATCGTCAGCGAGATGGCTATGGGAAAGACGCTGGAGGAAGCTAGGAAGATAACCCCAGCGTTGGTGGCTCAGGAGCTGGAGGGACTGCCCAAGAACAAGTATCACTGCTCCAACCTCGGCGCCCAAGCCCTGAATAAGGCCATCGATAACTATCTGAAGAAGCAGGGCAAAGTGACGAAAACCAAAGGAAGGAGGAAGCATGAAAAGAAGTGAAGAGCCAAAGAAGGGAAGGTGCTTTTGCCCTTATTGCGATGAGGAGCTAGCTGTATCTGCTCTGCCTTACTGCCAGCCCTGTGATGTGACCCTCCGCTACTGCGCTAGGTGCCAGATAGCGGTGGTAAAGGAAGCAGAGGCCTGTCCCCAGTGCGGGGGCGAGCTGGAATGGAAATAAAGAGGTCTGCCATGCCAGAAAAGGTTACCTTAGTCGTATTCAGCGGGGAGCTTGACAAGGCTTTAGCTGCCTTCAACATAGCTATAGGGGCTGCCTCTATGGGAATGGAGGTGAGCATGTTCTTTACCTTCTGGGGTCTAAATATTATCAAGAGAAATGAGGGCTCGATTGAAAGTCGGGGGATGATGAGGAAGATGCTCAATTTCATGAACCGGGGCGGTTCCAAGAGATTGCCTTTGTCCAAATTCCATATGCTCGGCCTGGGCAAGTGGATGATGGGAAAGTTGATGCGAAATGTCAAGTCTCCTTCCCTTAAGGAGATGATGGCTTTAGCCAAGGAGAGTGGGGTGAAGTTCATAGCCTGCACTACTACTATGGGAATGATGGGAATCTCCAGGGAGGCATTTATACCGGAGGTGGACAGCTTCGCCGGGGTGGCTACCTACCTGGCTGAGGCTAAAGAGGGAAGGGTCAACCTGTTTATTTGAGGAGGCAGAGCTATGAAGGCAGATGCCACTCTAGACTGTATTGGACTCTACTGTCCCATGCCCATTTATCACACGGCTAACAAGCTCAAAGAGCTGGAGCCAGGGCAGGTGCTGGAGGTTTTGGCCGATGATGAGGGGATAAAGGTGGATGCGCCTGCTTGGTGCCGCGCCACCGGAAATGAGCTGTTGGGTATTGAGGAAGAAGCTGGGAGCTACAAGGTTTATATCAAGAAAACCAAGTAGGAGAGGGATTCAAATAATTTAATGGGAGCATGAAATGAACCTCAAAGCTCTACACTTGATAAGCTATGGACTGTACGTCATTGGTTCCAGAAAGGGAGATAGGCTCAATGGTCAGATTGCCAACACAGTGATACAGGTCTCCTCCCAGCCGCCGCTTATTTCTGTCTGCATCAACAAGGAGAACCTCACCCACGAGTACATTAAGAGCAGCGGAGCCTTTTCGGTTTCAGTCCTGTCTCAAGATACCCCCTTGAGTTTTATCGGTCGCTTTGGTTTCAAGTCAGGGAGAGAAATAGATAAGTTAGAAGGCGTCAACTACAAAATAGGGGAGACCAAAGCCCCCATAGTTCTCGATCATACTTTAGCTTATATGGAAGCCAAGGTGACTCAGGAGGTAGATGCTGGTACGCATACCGATTTTATAGGCCAGCTTGGTGGTGCCGAGATCCTTAAAGAGGGTGAGCCGATGACCTATGCCTACTATCATCAGGTCAAGCGAGGCATTACTCCCAAGACGGCTCCCAGCTATATTGAAGAGAGAAGGGAGGCAGCACCCAAAATGGCAAAATACGAATGTAGCGTTTGTGGATATATCTATGATCCTGAGGCGGGAGATCCAGATGGTGACATCCCGCCAGGGACTCCCTTTGAGAAGCTACCGGAAGACTGGGTATGCCCAGTCTGTGGGGCAAGTAAAGACGAGTTTGAAAAGGTGGAATGACGGCTTAATGACGAGATGTCCGTTTCTACATCAAATGTAATCGTGAGGAGGTGAGAAAAGATGGCAGAACAGCTATGTCCGGTATGTGGTTGTGTGATTGTCGGCGCTGGCTATGAGAAGGAGGGGGTGACCTATTGCTGCCAGCCTTGCGCCAGCGGCAGCAGCAGCCAGTGCGACTGCGGTTGCTGTGCTATTACCGAAGAATCTGAGGGAAAATAGGGCAGCACAGAGCACCTGTGGGTTGACCAAACCGCCCTATCAGGGACGGGAAATTCTGGAAGGAGGTACAGAGGTACAGGATGGAAGAGTTGAAACAGGAGTCTCGATTTCCACGACTTGGTGAACCAGCACCGGATTTCGAGGCGATAACAACGCAGGGCACGATCAAACTGGAGGACTACAAGGGAAGTTGGCTCATCCTCTTTTCGCACCCTGCGGATTTCACGCCGGTATGCACCACCGAGTTCATGGCTTTTGCTGAGATCTATGAAGAACTACAAAAGCGTGGGGTGGAGCTTTTGGGCCTGAGCATTGACAGCGTAAATTCTCATATC
>CAYWDP010000063.1:0-2694 GCA_964457045.1 uncultured Dehalococcoidia bacterium | reverse complement strand
TCGCGGTGGCGTTGAGGAGGTGGTTATCCATGTGAGATCAGAAAGAATGCGGAATAGGTTGTCTCACGGTCATTCCAAGAAAGGAGGAAAACTATGGCCAAGGTAGCGCGAGAAATGGTGGAGAGAGCGGGGGTCAACGTTGACCAACTGGTGGAACTGTTGGTCAACAATGCAGCTGCCGAACTCACCACCTATTACTATTACACGATTTTGCGAGTGAACCTGATCGGACTGGAGGGCGAGACGATCAAAGAGATTGCCGAGACGGCGCGCATCGAAGACCGCAATCACTTTGAGGCCCTGGTTCCCCGCATCTACGAACTTGGTGGCAAACTGCCTGAGGACATGAAGGCTTTCCATGACTGTTCTGCCTGCCCACCCGCCAGCCTGCCAAAGGATCCGACTGACGTCAAGGCAATGTTAACGGTGCTGGTGGAAGCAGAGAGATGCGCAGTGCGGGGATATACCAACATTTGTAACCTGACCGCTGGCAAGGATCATCGCACCTACGATTTATCCCAGGCGATCCTGAATGAGGAAGTGGAGCATGAATCGTGGTTCTCTGAATTCTTAGGAGAAGGTCCTTCCGGTCACTTCCTGCGTCGAGGTGAGACCTCTCCCTTCGTGTCCAAGTTCCTGAAATAAGGCCACTATGGGGGCAAGGGGAGGTTCGGCACAGGTTCGGGCCTTTCCAATGCCCCCGAACAGGAAGCTGATAGGGGGGAGAAACCCGGCTAAACCGGTTTTGAAAGGATGACAGATTGCCTTCAGAACCTTCATCCTGTAATACAGGCTCTTCTGGCGACATGTTTTACCTGGGCTCTGACCGCGCTTGGGGCAGCCATTGTATTTATGGGAAAAGAGGTCAGCCGAAAGATACTCGATGCGATGCTTGGTTTTGCTGCCGGAGTCATGATCGCTGCCAGTTACTGGTCACTGCTTGCCCCAGCCATTGAGATGTCGGAAGGTAAGGATATTCCCGCCTGGGTTCCGGCTGTGGCAGGTTTCCTCGCTGGAGGTGTCTTCTTGCGTGGTGTTGATAGAATTCTGCCCCATCTCCACCTCGGTTTTCCTATCGAGGAGGCTGAAGGGATTAAAACGAGATGGCGGCGCAGTACCTTGCTTGTTCTTGCCATAACTTTGCACAACATACCTGAGGGCCTTGCGGTTGGAGTTGCCTTTGGGGCTGTTGCTGCCGGTTTTCCCTCTGCTACTTTAGCAGCAGCCGTTGCCTTGGCCGTGGGTATCGGGATCCAAAATTTTCCGGAAGGACTTGCGGTCTCCATGCCTCTGCGACGTGAGGGAATGTCTCGTCGGAAAAGTTTCTGGTATGGGCAGTTATCGGGGATCGTTGAACCTATCGCCGGCGTTGTTGGAGCCGCCGCCGTTATTGTCGCCCAGCCCATTCTGCCCTATGCTCTGAGTTTCGCCGCCGGCGCCATGATCTTTGTGGTGATTGAGGAGCTAATTCCAGAGGCTCAGCGTGGCGGTTATGCCGATATAGCCACCACGGGGGGCATGGGTGGCTTTGCAGTAATGATGTTACTTGATGTAGCGTTTGGTTAGTTATGAAAGCTTTTACGCGATGCGAACTTTCACTAGGGAAGAATTAAAGAGATATGATGGGAAGGACGGCCCTGCCTATATCGCCTATGGCGGCAAGGTGTATGATGTTTCGCAGAGTTTTCACTGGAAAAAAGGTAAACACCAGGTCACTCATCGGGCTGGCTGCGATCTGACCGAAGCCTTGAAAAAGGCTCCTCATGGCCCTGACATGCTGGACCGGTTTCCCATAGTTGGTGAGCTGGTAGATCCAAAGCAAGTCGAGGAGTGGTAAGGCCATCGGTTTGACAGCTAGGCTGATGGGGATATTAACAGTCCCATCTAACCGATGTCTTGAGGGGGCTTTCCCGTCCAGTTGCCTTCGTCTGTGGCATGCCACAAATGATAGATCAGACTAGAGATCAACTGCTCCGTCTTGGCGTGGCCCCAGAAGACGTACTCACCAACTTCTAGTTGTCCGTTCCCAATGATTGGGCACACTTTGGTTGAAGGTGTGGGTACAGGATGTACCGATGTTTCCCATTATATGCCTCGGCATCGAAGCAGGCCTTCTAGCCCGTTTCGTCCGCAGGAGGGTGGGGGAGAGGTAGAGTAAGCCCAGCCAGGCGGATTTGGAGAGGGGGTTAAGGAAAGATGGGAAACGAAAGATGAGTGAGCCATACGAACTGGAATACGAGACAATTCAGAAACAACGGATGGGGATTGTCAGGCACATGTACACCTGGGACAAAAAATGTTACAACTTTTCAACCTTTTTTCCTTTCAGTTTATGACTTTTCAACTTTTATTCCCTAGAATTGGGTATATACAATTCGTCAGCCGGGGCAAGCGTGATGCCGACGGTGGAAACTTATGAGGTCGCTGTCCAAGTTTAGGGACGAAGTCCTGTAGCTACCGCTAGCTACTGCAGAGAAGGAGAAAGGAGGAACATTATGGAATCTAAACGAAAAGTTAGTGATTGCCGACTTATTCCAAGCGAAAAGCAATGCACACTTACCATTGCCGGGAAGGAGGACGAGGTTTTGCCGGTTGCCATTTGGCATGCGGTGGATTATCACGGGCACGAAGATACCCCGGAACTCCGTGCTCAAATAAAAGCGATGCTGCGGGACGAGTGAAGTTTGTCTTTTC
>CAYWDP010000062.1:8992-11721 GCA_964457045.1 uncultured Dehalococcoidia bacterium | reverse complement strand
ATCTGCCCTGATAGGGATTGTGTAGTCTTCGAGGGGAAAAGATATACCTTCAGTCAGGTGAACGAGAGGTCAAACCGGTTGGCCAACTCCCTCGCCAAGCTGGGCATCAAGAAGGGAGACATGGTAGCCATATTGCAGGTCAACTGCAATCAGTTTCTTGAAACGTACTACGCAGTAGCCAAACTGGGTGCTATCCTCGTCCCCTTGAACTTCAGAGCCAAAGAGGATGAACTCACCTACATGTTGAACAACTCCGGGGCCGTAGCCGTCTTCGTTGGAGACCGCTATGTCAACATGGTTAACGCCATGCGCCCCAACCTTGCCTCCGTGCAACACTGTATCTCTATCGATGGCAAACAAGAGAACATGCACTACTATGAGGATCTCATCTCATCAGGTTCACCCGATGAAGTGGTGCCTGATGTCGAAGATGAGGATACAACCCTACTCATGTATACCGCTGGCACCACCGGCCGGCCCAAAGGCGTACCCATGACCCACAATAGCTATGGCATCTATGTGCTGGATAATGTGGACCCAGCCAGCCCTGACATAGAGGAGAGAAACCTCCTCACTGTACCTCTATACCACGTGGCAGGTTTCCAGGCCCTGCTGGCTGCCGTATACGGGGGTCGCACATTGATAATGATGAGGCAGTTTGAGGTCAACGAGTGGATGGATGCCGTACAAAGGGAGAAGGCAAATCGGGCTATGCTTGTTCCCACCATGTTGAAGAGAGTGATAGATAACCCCGACTTCGATAAATACGACCTCTCCAGCCTGAGGGTAATAACCTATGGAGCAGCACCCATGCCCTTTGAAGTGATAAAGAAAGCCATTGAGGTTATGCCTAAGGTTAGGTTCATTAATGCCTTTGGGCAAACGGAGACCTCCTCCACCATCACCACGTTGGGGCCAGAGGACCACGTCATCAGCGGTACACCTGAAGAGAAAGCCAAGAAACTCAAGAGGCTGGAGACCTCTATAGGCAGGCCTATGTCCGACGTGGAGATGAAAGTGGTCGATGCAGATGGAAACGACCTGCCTCCCGGCGAGATAGGGGAGTTTGTGGCCCGGGGGCCTCGCATAATGAAGGGATACTTCAAGGACGAGGAGAAAACGGCCCAGGCATTTACCAAGGACGGGTGGCTGCGCACCGGTGACACCGGCTACATGGACAAGGACGGTTACTTCTACCTGGCCGGCCGGGGCGATGACATGATTATTCGGGGAGGGGAAAACATCTCCCCAGAGGAAGTAGAGACTGTGCTTTACTCCCATCCCAAGATTGAGGAAGCAGCGGTGATCGGTGTTCCAGACCCAGATTGGGGGCAGGAGCCCAGAGCCATAGTGGTCCTCAAGGAGGGTAAATCAGCTTCGCCTGAAGAGATAATAGAATACTGTCGGCAGAAGCTATCCAGCTTTAAGAGGCCACGCTCGGTGATTTTCGTTCCTGAGCTTCCCCGTAACCCTATGGGAAAGGTGCTTAAAAGGGTGCTCCGGGAGCAATATGGGCAATCATGAATGGAAGGAGGGAGGAGATTTCAACCTCCGATTACAGATCTAGCGATAAAGAGGATTCACTGTTATTTAGCTGGGGCAAAAATATAGCTGGCAAAGTCTGGAATTATGTTGAACTCCTGAAGCCTCGGGAGACCAGTCTGCTTGTGTTCATTGGTCTTTGCGCTGCTATTGTAGCAGTAGGGGGATTTCCTTCCTCAGGGCGGCTTCTTTTGACTTTAGCCGCCATCACTTTGGGCAGTGGCGGGGTTAATGGGCTGACCAATTATATTGACCGCCAAGTCGATGGCCGGATGCAAAGAACAAGACACCGCTCGTTGCCCTCCAAGCGCATTGATCCTCCGGAAAAGGCTCTGTTCTTCACCATAGCCCTTATAGCAGTCGCCCTGGGCTTAGCCTGGCTTCTCCATCCCCTTTGCTTCGTATTTGGCTTGATAGGAACCCTAGCTGCCGTAATCAAGCGAAAAACAGTGCTCTGCCCTTTCCTGGGAGCAATATCAGGCTGTGCCCCAGTGCTCATTGCCTGGTTTGCTTTCAAGCCCGAATTTGACCTTTCTCTTCTTTTTCTCTGCCTCCTCATCTGGATTTGGATACCTTTACATGTGTGGAGCGTGATGCTGGCTAATCGAAGCGATTATGTCAAAGCAGAAGTAAGCTATTTTCCTCTAAGCAAAGAAATTAGGGAGGCAGTGAAGGTGCTCTTTTTACTATCCTTGCCCCTTTTTGCTGCCTCTATAGCCGTTTACTTTAGCAGTGACCTGGGCCTGCTTTATCTAGCAGCGGCAGTCTTTTTAGGCATTTTGATGGTTTATGCTAGCTCCCACCTGTTAGTTTCCAGCGCCTCCCACGACGCCTGGAAAGTATACAAGCTATCTGCCTTCCCTTACTTAGGTTTGATTTTTCTGGCTATGTCCTTGGACTCGTGGCTAATATAGCCACTCGAATAAACCCCCAGCCTTGAAGGATCGCTCTCTTAGCTCCTAGCTTGTATCCTGTCCTCAAGCATCTACAGGCAGCCCGAAATAGCCATTGCTGCCTTTTCATAGAGCGGGTGCTCTGCCACCCGCTCATTTCTGCAAGGGACAGAACCCCGCCCTATATTTGGAAAATTTAATCGCTGATTCAGGGAGGCAGTAACCAATGAGAGTGATTAATTGTCACCCTGACCCCGATTTATCGGGGTCAGGGTCTCTAGATGCTGCCCTGAG
>CAYWDP010000062.1:0-8892 GCA_964457045.1 uncultured Dehalococcoidia bacterium | reverse complement strand
AAGGCGGAGGGGTCAGAACGACAGAGGGGGACTGTTAAACGACCTCTAACTAGTGTTATCTCAAGGAGTTCCCTCACTCTTCCCCGAAGAGCCCCTGCCCATAAACGCATTGAGTATATCTATAGGCAAGGGGAAAATCACCAGATTGCTCCTCTCGGTGGCTATCTCTTTCACCGTCCCCAAATAGCGCAACTGCAGGGCCGCGGGATCAGCAGAGAGGACTTTGGCGGCCTGAGCTAGCTTCTCCGATGCCTGGTACTCGCCATCGGCATGGACAATCTTAGCCCTCCTGTCTCGCTCTGCCTCAGCCTGAGCCGCCATAGCCCGCTGCATCGACTGAGGAAGCTCCACATCCTTAATCTCCACTGAGCTTACCTTTATGCCCCAGGGGTCAGTCTGTTCATCGACGATCTTCTGCAGTGTTAGATTGATCTTATCTCGGTGGGCCAGCAGCTCATCAAGTTCAGATTGCCCCAATACACTGCGCAGGGTGGTCTGGGAGATAAGCGAAGTGGCTCGAAGGTAGTTCTCCACCTTAAGAACAGCATCATCCGGGTTTATCACCCTTAAATACACCACAGCGTCCACCTTGACGGTAACGTTATCCCGAGTGATCACCTCCTGTGCCGGGACATCCATAGTAATCACCCGTGTATCCACCTTTATCATCTGATCAATGAAAGGGATAATAATGCGAAGCCCCGGCTGTCTAATGCCAATGAGTCGCCCCAAACGGAGGATAACCCCTCGCTCATATTGAGCCACCACTTTAAGTGCTGCCGGTAATATGAAGAGCAGCAATACGACTACAGCAGCAATAACGATCCACACAGCTGCCATCTTTGCACCTCCTATTTAGATTTTCTAGCTACCTTTAGCTTCAATCCCTCGACCTTAGTCACTATCACCTCCTCTCCAGCCTCAATTCTACCACTTTCCGTCATAGCATTCCATCTCTCCCCCTCGACGAAAACCGTCCCTTTAGGGTCAAGTGGCGTTTGGGCCACTGCTGTCTGCCCCAACAACCCTTCTTGACCGGTGGTAATTCGGCGTCGATGTGCCATTATAATAGCACCGACGATGAAGACGAAGATAGCGGTGAAAAAGACCACCACTCCAGCAATGAGTTTCGGGTCTATTCCAAAGGGAGTGCCGCTAAATAAAACGAAGGAACCCAGGATCAAGGAGACTACGCCCCCTGAAGTGAGCAGCCCAAAAGTGGGGGTGAAGACCTCAGCTATAAAAAGGCCAAAAGCAAGCACCATCAGCAATATCCCAGCATAGTTTGCCTCTAGTATGCCCAGAGAGTATATAGAAAGGAGAAGACAAACGCCACCCACCACTCCAGGTAAGATAAGCCCGGGGTGCGCTAGTTCTATCAGGATACCAAGCATAGCAATGCTAAGAAGGATATAGGCAATGTTAGGATCGCTGATGGCCAGGAGGAAGCGCTCAATAGTGGTCATCCTAACATATTTGATGCTGACAGTGGGTGGGAGACTAAAAGGTTCCCCATTAGCTAGGATTATTCCGCTACCCAACCTATCAATAAGCTCCTCAACATTTCCAGCCCCGGCATCATCAATAAGAGGGGGGTCAAGGCGCACTACCCCTAGTATCTCTTGGTTCTCAGCAGAAAGGTCTGCTATCCCGCGGGCCTCCCCGGGAGAAAAAGAGGCTGCCTCTGTTACTGCTGCCATGGCTGCCTCTTCATTTCGCCCATGTTCCTCAGCAATGCTCTTCATCCACTGCCGTGCCAGGTTTATGGCTTTATTTCTCTCATCTTCAGAAAGCTCTCCCCCGCCACCGGCTATCGGTGTGGAAGCACCAATCACACTCTCAGGTCCCATAGCTGCCACATCAGCAGCTAAGTTGATAAACGCCCCTGCTGAAGCGGCCCATCCCCCCCTGGGCACGTATACCACTATCGGAATGGCGGCTTTAGAGATTCGGCTGACGATATCCTCTGTCGAAGAGAGCAAGCCACCAGGAGTGTCCAGCTCGATAATGCAAGCTATAGCGCCATCCTCCTCTGCTTTGTCAATACCCCGGTCAATATAATCGGCCAGAGGTGGATTGACCGTTCCATCTACCTCAAGCACATAGACCTGAGGGTCAGCAGCGCTCACGCTCGCTGTTGTTACAGCGGCTAAAAGTATAAGGAATAGGAGGAGAAGGGGAATACTCCTTAGCATTTTCTTTCAAGTAAGACTTCACTATAAATTATAAACTAAAACACCGAGTTTGGCTACAAGTATAAACGCCCCAGACCGATAAAACAACCTCAGCGCTCCCTCAAAACCAGCGATTGAAACTTCCAAGCATAGGGTATGGACTCTGCACCCCAAAAGCAGGCGGGTGGCAGAGCATCTACTTATGAAAAGGCTTGACTGTCGTTCTGAGGTCGCCTTGGGCGCCCGAAGAATCCTTCGTTAATGCTCAGGACAGCATCTAGAGACCCTTTCCCTTCATGAAGCCTGCCCTGACGAAGGAAGGGTTCAGGGGCAGGGTGACAATTAAACACCCTCCCTGGTATCTGTTTCACCTTTGTCGGTGAGCCTCAAACGTCTTGTGTCATTGTTACGAAAATAGGGTTTTTCCCCGTTCGCCCTGAGCCTGTCGAAGGGCCGTTCATGGTTCGACAAGCTCACCACGAACGGTGTCCGGCACATCTATTTTCATTGTCCGTGGTGCCAATAATTGGCATGATAGATTGCGAGCGAAGCGAAGCAATCTCATCATTTTCCTCCTTCCTACCAAGATTGCTTCCCCCGATAAATCGGGGTCGCAATGACATAATGGGAGGCGCTCATCTACTGACCAAACTGAAACAGTAACCTCCCTTGTATGGGTGTTGAGGCACCTTCTAGCAATGTGATATAATTGCAATTGTATGGGAACAGAAAAGACGATAACCCTTAATCGCAAAGCCCGCCATGACTATAGTATTGGGGAAATCATGGAGGCAGGTATAGTGCTTAGCGGCACTGAGATTAAGTCCCTTCGGGCGGGGAAGGTAAGCCTTGCTCAGTCTTTCGCCAGGCCAGAGAGGGGGGAGTTATGGCTATTCAATGCCTATATAGCCCCCTATGAAGCAGGCAACCGGTATAATCATGAACCGACACGCCCGCGGAAGCTATTGTTGCACCGCGATGAGATTGCTAGACTGGCAGGCACAGTCACCCAAAAGGGATTCACCCTGGTGCCCCTGAGACTGTACCTTAAGAGAGGGCTGGCCAAGTTGGAGTTAGGGCTGGCAAGAGGCAAGAAGCTTTACGACAAGCGTGAGTCCATTGCCCAGCGCCAGGCAAAACGGGAAATAGAACGTACCTTAAAAACAAGACGTGTCAAGGTTTAGTGGGGACGAGCGGGTTCGACAGGGGAAGGTGTGGCAAGATTGCAGGCTGAGGTGCCACTACCCTCATAAAACAAGTGGCCAAAAATAACTGGCGAAAAGCCTGTTCTTGTAGCAGCCTAACATACGCTGCACCGTCCGCCCCGACCTCCCCTCGATGGGTTAGGGATGGGCGCCGCAAAGTCGAGGTGCAGTCATTCTGACGTCGATAAGGGTGGCTTAAGAGAAATCGACTGGCTCAGCTAAACTCGGTTGACAGAGGCTAGCTGAGTGAGAGCAAAGAGTCAACTAAGCCTGTAGTAGATCTTGAGCAAATTCCTCTGGACGGGGAGTTCAACTCTCCCCCGTCTCCACCAAGAAATCTAAAAGCGCCAACTTAGAAGGTTGGTGCTTTTTATATGTGCGTCAAGCCAGCGGTGGGATTCGAACCCACGGCTTGCGGTTTACGCATTTCCTGGTCTAGCACTGAAGGATAGTCCAAGTTGTGCAGGGCGCAAGTGAACACCTCGAGCTGACTGTGCTATAATATGGCAGGGATATCAAGAGCACAGGGCTGTAAGCTTCTGCGAAAAGAAGGAGACTAATTGGTAGCTATGGCCGGCAATAGACGCAGAGTCCGACATGAACAGCAAAAACGTCGTGCTAGGCAACATAGACAGGATAAACAGCGCAGACAGCGTAGGCAAACAAAACGGTCTGTATAGGGAAAAGGATGGCCATGACTACTTTTATCTATTCAACAAGGCTTTTCTTCCGCTAATCCGAGCCAGGCAGGTTTGGAGATAATGACCGCCAATAGTGAGGTCCACCACTGGGTTATAGATACTCTGCCAAGCAATGGCTTTTACCACGCTAGGTGCAAGAAGTGTGGCGCAGAAACCGATTTCCCCTATGAGGAACCAAAGTCGAGAATTTTTACCACGTCTAGGAAGCCAAGCCCACCATTGGTCATAAGACTACTGAAAAGGTCCAGAGGTAGACCAAGGAAAGCATTGCCAAGGCTTGAAGAGTAAAGGCAAGCCTAAGAAGTCTCCTAAGTATCAGAGCGAGCCATGAGACTCGAGCAGCCGCCAGCCCAGCCAGCTGGCTTTGGCGAACCCTAGGTTCGTATATCCGCTGTCATATGAAATGGCTGGCAAATGCTGAAGGGAGGTGGTGGGAATACTCAATTGGATCTTCTGAAACAAGTTGTGTTAATGGTGGTTCTCTTGTGTTTAATAATGTTGCCATTGGAGGAATTAGAATCGCTTCCTGCTTCTACCTTCAAAAGGAGCATTGTTAGACAGGGAGAAATAAACAAAAAAGGGAGGTCAGAATGCAAAGTAGCAGTCTCTACGTAGGCAATCTTGGTCATTCTGTAACTGAGGAGCAGCTGAGAGAATTGTTTTCCAACTATGGTGAAGTTAAGGGCGTCAGAATAATTCCAGGTAGAGATTTTGGATTTGTTGATATGTCCAGCCCATCGGAAGCTGAAACAGCAAAAGAAGCATTGAACGGCTCCGATTTTGAAGGGCGCACATTGAAAGTCGACGAAGCTCGCCCGCCTAGAAGTGAACGCAAAACGGGCTATCGAGGCTATCGAAGATACTAGAGTGACTGACAGACAATCCAACCGTTCTCTCTTTGCTCTGTCAGAGATGACATGGCTGCAGCATCGTCGTTCATCAGTATTTTAGCTATAGGCTACCTCCTCAGCAGTATCCCCACTGCCAACATAATGATGCATCTCTTCAAGAAGCAAGATCTTCGGAAGCAGGGTACTGGGAATATCACACCGCCGTCATACTCCGCGCGGGGAAACTGCCTAGCACCCTGTCGCTCGCAGGTGAGATACTGAAGACCTTGCTCTGCATCTTTGTGGCTCGCCTTCTGGTCGGCTAGCTATGGATCTACCTGGTGATACTGGTGTCCGCTTCACTGGGTCAGATGTGGAGCATCTGGTTGGAGGGAGCCGGAGGCATGGGCCAGACTATCTTCGTCACGAGCTTTCTGATCCTGTGCTCTGTTCCATTCCTATTGTTGGTTCTGTGTTTCGCGCTCCTTCTTTTCGGTACGAAGCGTTTCTACCTTAGCAACCAGATCTGACATCTCATCACTCCTTCGATGTTAATGCTGGCTAAGCTGTTCAACCCCACAATTCTTGGCCTTGGTGAGCATTCCTGGGGTTATGCAATGGCCGGCGTACTGCTTTGCGCAATGTTCCTTGTGAAGAGCCGGAGGGAAACCGATGACATCGTACAGATGCAGGCTTGGGGAGAATATAGTCGATAAGACCAAAGAGAAGATTAGGGGACTGCACAACAGATGATGTGAACCTAGTGGAACGCTACTGCCGAGGCACGACGTTTTGCCAATAGTCGCATCAGTGGACGGTTGGGTGGAGTCCGGGGCTCTCCCATCTCCATTATGCAAACTAGCGCCAGTATCAAAAGGCTGGCGCTTTTCATATTTGGGCCAAGGTAAGCGCAGGCAAGACCAGCTAAGTCGGTCAACCCATCAAAGTTGACCACGCCGGTGCAACTATCTTAAAATAGGCCGACTCTAGCAAGGGGTCAAGTCTTGAGCACACTACCCTGGACGGGGAGTTCGACTCTCCCCCGTCTCCACCAGAAATAGCTTCACCGCTGAAGGTGAAGATTTCGATTGCTTAACACTTTGCTTAACTTTTCCCGTTTGCATAGCTTTGACCTCCCTTTTCTGGTGGATTAGTCCCCAGATACTTAATGACCTTTTGTCTTACTTTCTTGCCTTCCCGCTTGCTCTCAACTAGATAGTAATAGCTCTTGTCTCCTCGTTGCTTTACCCTGATAAATGCCATCAGTCTATCCTTACCTCAAGTGTAGTGCCCACCAAAGGGAACTGTCAAGGGAATTTGCTACTTTTCTCATCCTCGGTCAAAAAAAGAGGCACGATAAAGGTAATCAGAGCAACCCACAGCAACGCACAAGGCACTCAGAGCAAGAGATTTATTGATGGGGATACATTTATGTATCCCCGCTTGGTTTAGCGGCATTTTCCAGATAGGAAAAAGTCCTGATTCTGCAAAGGTGACACCAGGTTGTCGACCCCCCCTTGCATGGTTGAGTTTCCAGCTCATGGGGACAGATACAGTCGGCGTATTTCAGCCTTTCAAGGAGGGGACCAGGGCCAAACATAATCTGCCCACAGCCGAAGCAGTGAGCCATGAACCTACCATTTTTGACCAAGTAGACAGGCATCCTTGCCCCACACTGCTGACAAGTCATACCAAGGTCGGTTTTGGTCTTTTTCGCCATATCAATATCAATCAGTCTAACAGACAGTCTATCAGTAACTATGAACCGGGGCTATTGTTGCATTGCGCCAGCACCGTAGTTTTTTAGTGCTAATTGTATCGCCATTTCAAGGTTGATATCTTGGGGAAGATTCTTCAGCATCTCCTCTGCCTTCGATTTAGAGATACCTAGTCCCGCCATCGCTGAGACGAACTCGGCCTCGTTGAAGGCAGCAGAAGGTGGTAAATCGAGCTTGGTTGATGCGGGGAAACTAACCATGGCATCGTTAACGATGACGCCCATGGCAGGGCCGATTAGTCCGCTCTTTTCCAAGGATTTGCCGAGGGACTTTCCACTAAGGCTAGAAAGAAAGTCCCTGAGCGAGTCAGGGATGCGAGCCTCCTGGTCGAAGCCGTCTATATGCCAAGTCGTCCATCCTTTCTCCTTCTCCACCATCTGAAAATCTGCCATATTTCCTTCAGCCAGGGCTTTCAGAAGAACCAAGGGCACTGAAAACTTCTCCGCCTTCTTATGAAGTGGCGCAACGACTGCACAGGGAACCATCCTGCAATTCCCGTAACTCCAGCCAAGGTAATACCAAGTAACGTCAACGGAAGCTGAAAAGTAAAGGTCAACCTCAAAGGTCAAACGGGGCAAATCTCGCTGGACATACTTTGTTCGGGGTATGGGCACATACCACCATAAGCCGTGCCATTCTTGTGCTTTGAACTCCTTCTTCAATTCCCTCTCAATAATTCCTTGCGTCATGTTGCGAAGTTCGGTCTTGTCATAGCCATCCTCAACGAAGGAAAACCACCCAAGCACTCCTGGGTCGAGATGCTGCATGCTTGTCTCAACGAGGGCAAGCCTGGCAGCCTCGTCCCAGGTTGAGAAACTCTTCTCTGTGATAACACCCATACTCAGGCTCTGTGCAGTTCTATTCTAGCAACAGCCAAATCGGGATGGCATCATGGTGAGGCTGGATTTGGTTGTCTACGGGTCTATGCTAATCCGAAAAGGTGAAATGGGGCAAGGATAGCTTTGTAAAACGATTCACTATATACACTGATAAGCTATAGACTAGATAAGACCTGGGATTAGCCTAGATATGGAATAGACTTGTCAAACCTTCACCACCAGCAGAAACTAACACCTCCCCTACCCTGCCCCCACCCTCCTGCGGACGAAATAGGCTCGGAAAGGTGGTATGACGCCAGAGGGGGTTGATGAGAAGATGTATATCCACTGATTGACTGTCTGTGATGCTCGGCCTACGGATACATCGGAATATCAAGTGCTCTACCGATCAGAATGGACAGTTTCAGGAATGAGCTTCTGGCATCGTGAATTGCAGGATCGTCACCCGGAATCTCCCCCAGTAGCCTGGACAAATCAGCAATCTGATGCACGATTTCCCTCTTTAGTTCTTCGATATTCTCTGGTTGTTCCATTTCGATAATTAGCCTCCTTTTCTCACGAGATTGGCTCAACTGGTCTATTCCTCTCGATGTTACCAACCTGCCATATCGGATGCAACCTGCCTCACGTTGCCAAAACCACCAAGCCACTAGACAGTGATTTCAAAGGGGATTGCTTTACTTAGATCGTGTCCAGTCAGCTGAATCTTAGGTTTTGTTATTATGCTCCACAGTTATGACTACATTTCCCTTTTTGTGCCCTTTTTCAACATACGTGTGAGCCTCGGCAATTTGTTCCAACGGATAGCATCTATCTATGACCGATTTTAACTTTCCCGCCTCAATAAGCTCTTTGAGGAAAATCAGATCTTCAGTCTTTTCGCTTGCTTCCCCACCTATTACTTTCTTGCCACTTGTCATTGAAAGCCATCGCGCTTGAACAGCAACCATGACAGCTTCAAGAAAGAAACCGTTTTTCTTCAGCGAGCCTTTACAACGTGAAAGCGAAGTCTTGCCTACCGCATCGAAAATGATATCGTAAGTCTCGCCATTCTTGGCGAAATCCTCTTTAGTGTAATCAATTACCTTATCGGCTCCCAGGGATTTCACCATTTCCAGATTCGCGGTACTGCATACCCCGGTAACTTCTGCCCCAAAGTACTTGGCAAGCTGTACCGCATAAGTACCCACACTTCCGGAAGCGCCATAGATAAGGACTTTTTGTCCGCTCTGAATCTCACCACTTTTTAAGAACCACAATGCTGCATTTCCCCCGGTAGGAACAGCGGCGGCTTCCTCATAGGTCATATTGGCCGGTTTTATTGCCACCATCCCATCCTCAGGCAGGCATTTATACTCGGCATGA
>CAYWDP010000061.1:0-12105 GCA_964457045.1 uncultured Dehalococcoidia bacterium | reverse complement strand
CTACGAAAAGGCGACCCTAAAGGGTCGCGCTACATTGAAGGTAGATGCAAGAGGCAAGGTTGCTAAACGCTCTCGAGAAAAGGGCAGGCTTTTATAGAAGAGATGAGCGCTGCTTTAGTGTAGCCAACCTCTGCGCTCAATAAAGAAAAGGAGAAAGGCCTTGGAAAAATTAAAATATCTTTTCCAACCATTGAGAATAGGCCCAATGGAAGTGAAGAACAGGATTGTCATGCCCGGCATGGAGCCAGGGTTCGGAGTAGATGACGATGGGTGCGTCACCTCTCAGCTCATCGAATTCCTCGCCGAGAGAGCACGAAGCCGACCGGGCATGATCATGGCCGGCTCGGCGCAAGTACATCCTTTAGGTTTACCACCAGTAATGAATCAGGTGCACCTTTGGGACGAGAGGGTTTTTCCCAGCCTGGAAGAGATGGTAAAAGCAGTACATAACTATGACGTTAAATTTGGAGCACAAATAAACCATGGCGGCCTGACACATCTTCCCCAGCCAAGCGTTTGTCCCTCGGTGATTCCGGAAATGATCCAGGCAGGCCTTCCAGTAAGGGAAGTCAGCAAGGAGGAAATAAAGGAGTATGTCAAGGCCTTCGGAGCCGCAGCAGAGCTATGTGTAAGAGCGGGGTTTGATTTCATAGAAATTCATGGCGCGCATGCCTACCTGATAAACGAATTCCTTACGCCTCGCTATAACAGAAGAACTGACGAGTATGGGGGTAGTTTTGATAATCGGATAAGGTTTTTACTTGAAGTCATACGTGAGGTGAGAAAAAAAGTCGGTGATGGAATTCCAGCGGGGGTGCGGCTAAATGGAGATGACTTCATCGGGGAAGGAGGATGGAACATAGCCGACCTATGCAAGTTGGCTCCTATTCTTGAGAAAGAGGGGGTCGATTACATAAATGTAACACAGGCTGGTGCTGTTTACGGCAGCCTGCATGTCAACATAGCGCCGATGTATGAGGACCAGGGAGCCTTTGTCCACTTCAGCCAGGAAGTGAAGAAACATGTTTCTATCCCCGTTATAACAGTAGGAAGAATCAAGAGCCCGATCGTGGCTGATAGGATAATAATGGAAGGGAAGGCAGACTTGGTAGCCATGGCTAGGGCCCAAATAGCCGATCCGGAGATGGTCGAAAAAGCGAGGAAAGGAGAGATAGCAGATATACGATTGTGCCTGGCAGAGTGCCTGGGCTGTATCGAGGGAATCCTCAGATACGGAGAGGCAAGCTGCGCCGTAAATCCAAGGGTGGGCAGAGAGTACCTTATAAAGGATGTAGAAGGCGAGAAAAGGGCCGCAGCGAAGAAAGTCCTGGTTGCTGGCGCAGGGTGTGCCGGACTGGAGGCAGCCAGACGGGCGGCTTTTGCCGGACATAACGTCTTGTTATGTGAAAGTAAAGGCTGGATAGGGGGACAACTTAGACTGGCTGCTACAATGCCGAAGAGGGAAGAAATAGGAGATATCATCCCCTGGTATGAAAGGCAACTTAATAAACTGGGGGTAGAAATTCGCTTGAACACCCCAGTTGATGAGGATTTGCTGGAGCAAATCAGCCCTGACGTGCTGGTAGTAGCCACCGGGAGCTTGCCCGAGGTACCACTAGGATTTGTTGAGGGCCTAGACAACATAAAGGATATAGAGCTATTAATGGTGGATGAGCTCCTTGAGGAAGAGAGATTGACTGGGGACACTGTTCTCGTTGTCGGGGGAGATCAAATCGGCCTGCAGGTGGCAGACTATCTGTCAGAAAGGGACAGGAGAGTCTATGTAGTCGAAAAAGGGGCGCACTTTGCTGAAAAAATGGCTTCAAACGATAGGCATTATCTAGTGGGAAGAATAATAAGCAAAGGCGTGAAAAGGTACAAAAAAGTCGAGAGGGTTGAGATTTTGCCCACTGATGAGGTTTGGATGGTGGGTGACGGTGGGAGAGAAAAATTACCAGAAATCGATACCATTGTGCTAGCCAGTGATAGGCGACCAAACATATTCCTGGCCGAAGTGGCAGAGAGGAAAGGTATCGAAACCCACATAATAGGAGATGCCAGTGGCGTCGCTGGTGAGGGTCAAGGTACAGTTCAGGCAGCTATTACAGCCGGATACGAGGTTGGGCGTCAAATTTGACCGCTAGGCCACTCCTGCGCTTCGTGTTGCCAACCATCTGCCAAATGTTACCGATGGAGATTCAAGACCAGCTCGTCTCATTCGACTAGATAGGAGGGACGTCTCTTAGCTCTTTCTTTCTCCTTCGGTTTGGTGTACTCGCTAACCCTGATCCTTGAAATAGCCTCTAGTCAAATCCACATCCAGCCTAAACAGCCAAACTCTAGATGCCGAGAACCACCATAGCGATTGAGAAAGCAACTACGACGTAGACAAGCAACACGAATCCGCTGAAGGATATTACCTTGGTCAAAGTTCTTGCCTTGCTATCCTGACCTGTTTCGGTAGAAATCTCTCAGCCAGTAGATAGGCGACAGCAAGACGAAAGCTATGGTGGCCGGCTTGATCAACATGCGCAGCATGCGATAGAAGCCAGTGGCATCCACGTACATGTTGGTGGAGAAGCTGCCCATCAGTCTCCCCTTCATGCGCAGCCTGTCTCCCGCCTTATCTATTCCCTCCAGATCGAGTACGCTGGAGCCGTCTTCATTGAGTATCTGTATTCCCTCACCCCTGATGGCCTCGACACTGGCTGACTCTCCGGTGGTCACAAGCGTGCTCCCAGCCGCAGTTTGCCCCGAAGCCGCAACTGCGGCACCGGCAGCTACCCGTGCTTCGGCCCGGCGCCCCGGCACAGGAGCTTTGGCGACTTCTTTGGCTGCCTCAGGCACAATGCCAGCGGCATGCTGGGCCGCCAACCAACCAAAGATCATAGCCTTGCCGCCCGTCATGCCACTCGTGTAGGCAAGTCCAGTAGTCAGAGGGGCAGCCGTGTTGCTGGTAGCGTAGAGCCCAGGGATGGGATTCCCCTCAACATCTATAACCTGTGCACTGGTATTGGTTACCAGGCCTCCCAGGTTGCCCACCGTACCTGCATGAAGTTGCATACCGTAGAAGGGTGGCTTCTCCAGAGGACTGAGGACAGGATTCGGCTTGCGATGAGGCCAGAATCCCCATCTCTTGTCGTAGCCAGTCTCACCCCTATGAAAGTCGGGGTCGAGGCCTTCTTTGGCATACTTATTGAACCTTTCCACCGTCTCCTTCAGGTTTGCCGGAGGCAATCCCAGCTTCTCGGCCAGTTCCTCTATGGTATCACCTTTATGAAGCCAATCGGCCATCTCGGTGCCCTTGGGAAGAGGCCCCACAGGTATGTGGTCCCTATAGCTCTGGTCCACTATCCAGAACATGGGCAGATTGGCAGGCTGCAGCTTCTGGGCGTCCATCGCTTCGAAAGCACGACCTATGTCAGGATAGAAGCACTCATCGCAGCAGCGTTTGCCTTCCTTGTTCACCAGTATGTTCCCCGGCTGACCTATATAGAATTGCCAGATGCGGTACATAGGCTTGCCATCAATCTCCTCGCCGGGGATTCGGACGGTAGGCATCAACAAGGAGAGATCCATCAGAGCCACTGCCCCACCGATCTCCATCCCCATGATATGGCCATCCCCTTCATTGCTGGGTGGTGTGATACCATGTATCTCCGGGACACGCATATAGCGCTTGTTCATCTCTGCGTTCCACTCATAGCCCCCGGTCGCCAGCAGCACCCCCTTGTTGGCTTTGACAAAGAAGTCCTTGCCTTCACGTTCGGCCTGCAAGCCGATGACCCTGCCGTCCTGGACAATCAACCTCCTGGCCGGAGTGCTATCCAGTACGTCAATTCCCTTCTGTATGCAACCCAGCAGCAGGCCGCCGATCAAAGCACGGCCGGCGACGTAGAACCTGGGATCGCTGGTGGGCAAAGGCACCGCCGAAAACAAGGGGAAGGGCGACCGGCGTATCTTGCTCAAAATAGGATATTCTTTTTCGGCGTCAAGCAGCAACTGGGCCATGTACAGCGGGTCTGGAGCCAGCAGACGACCGCCTGTGCTGCCGCCAGGCAAATACTCGCGATAGTCGGGCAGCGTGGTGGCAGCCTGCATCTTCAGCGGGGTGATCGCCTCCACGTCTCGGAGCATTTCGGGGCCTTTGTCCAGATAGGTTGCCAGCATCTCCTCATCGTGGCGGTCCATGCTGGTATACCGTATGTGTTCCAGGGCAGCCTGGCGAGAGTCGGGGATACCTTCCTCCAACATATGGTGATTGCAGGGTATCCAGATGACCCCGCCCGAAAAAGCCGTACCACCTCCCAAGGTTGCTGCCTTCTCCAGCACCACAGTGCTCAGGCCCAGTTCATGGGCCTTGCAGGCCGCTGTAAGCCCACCGGCACTCGAACCAGCGACCGCAAAGTCGACTTCCAGATCCCATTTTTCGGGTACGCTGACGTGTCTAGACATGCTTCATACCTCCCTTTGGCTTCATATCTTGGCGGCCAGCTTCGCTGCTTGATAGGCTACCTCAGCCGCATCCCGTGGCTTTACACAGTCGCCAACTGTATAAACCTCGGCGACAGTGCCTTCCAACTCTTCAGCCAGCTTGTTATCCGAACGCATGCCGACTGCCAGGATCACCGTGTCGGCCGGTAATAAGAAAATCTCGTTCCCCAAAGAGATGACCACAGCCTTGTCGGTAATCTCTAGAACAGTGGCATTCAGGTACAGAGGGACATTTAACTCGATGAGCTTTGTCGCCAAGGTCTTGAAACTTAGTTTCTCTAGCTTGATCCCGTTCTCTCCCAGCCCAGCCCGAGTGACCAGACTCACTTCCTTACCCTGCTCCTTCAGCCATATAGCCAGTTCCATGCCCACGAAGCGCCCCCCTACCACCACCACCTTCCCTACAGCTTTAGCCTTGCCTTCAATAACATCATGCGCCTGAACCACATGCTTGGCAGTAGCACCCGGCACATTCAATCTCATGGGAACAGCACCAGTAGCCACTACCACCACATCAGGCTTCGTCTCCAGCACCTTCTCCCTGGTAACCTCCGTACCCAGTGTGACCGCAACCCCGTGCTTGACCAGAGAACGTCTCAGGTAGTCAGTCAAAGTAGCATAGTCCTTCTTGCCCGGCGTGGCACAGGCTATATTCCACTGCCCACCGAGCTTAGGCTCTCTCTCATACAGGGATACCTGGTGCCCTCGCTCAGCTAAGTAGATAGCAGTCTCCATGCCAGCCAGCCCACCACCAACCACCATCACCTTTTTAGGCGCCTTCGCCGGTGTAAAAGGATACTTGGCCTCCCTGGACAGGAACGGATTTACCGAACAGGAAATCGGCCCAGCATCAGGATCCGTGGCAGACTTAAGACAATTATTACAGTATATGCAGCGCCGTACCTCTTCCAGGCGAACCTCACGAAGCTTGTTAGGTAGCTCAGGGTCAGCCAGAAGCGGACGACCCATAGCAATGAAGTCTGCCTTACCATCCATGATTACCCGCTCTGCTAACTCCGGAGTTATCTTACCCGCAGCTATTATCGGCACTTTTACTGCCTTCTTCAGCTTCTCTGCCAGAGACACCATAGGACCTTCAGGGAAAGGATAGCTTGGTATGCTCAAGGTAGACCAGAACTCAAGCCCTCCGGAGACGCTGATGGCACTAACACCGGCCGACTCCAGGATAGCCGCCTGTTGTAATGCTTCACTAATAGTGATCCCACCCTCAATATCGTCGTCGGCATTCATCCTTATCAATATCGGAAATTCCGTCCCCACCTTCTCTCTCATCCTTTCCACAATCCTGCGGGGGAGGCGAGTCCTATTCTCCACGTTGCCACCATACCGGTCTGTCCTACGATTGGTGACGGGAGACATGAAGCTACCTACCAAACAGCCATGGCAAGCATGCAGCTCGACTGCGTCAGCTCCTGTTTCCCTGACCCGGCGTGCTGCCTCGGCAAAATCCTCCACATAACGTTCAATATCCTCTTCGCCGAGCTCATGGTAGGGCTTATTGCCCACCAGCCAGGGCATCCTTGACGGCAACATGATCAACGTACCTTTAGGAACAAACCCTGTATATAGGAAGAGCATGCCCATATGCATCAACTGGATGCAAATCTTCGCCCCTGCTTCATGCACAGCATCTACCAGCGTCCTCCAATCCTGAATGTAACTGTCATCATATATGGCCATTGTCGAAGGGAGTCTAGAGTCAGGGCTGACCCAGGCGCACTGTGGAATTATAAGCCCCACACCACCCCTGGCCCGCGCCCGATAATAGTCAAGCAACCTTTCCGTCACCCTGCCCTCCGCATCGGCCAACTGCGTGCCCATGGCAGGCATTATCAGCCTGTTTCCAAGGCTCAGTTTGCCTATATTACCTGGCTGGAATAATGATGAGAATCCTTTCATTGGGTCCCTTTTGTATCAATTTGCTGGTATCTGGTAGATCGTGGGGACTCGAACCCCCGACCTTTTGACTGCCAGTCTCAGTGAGGCAAGCTCCATTACACAGCATCAGTCGTTAATAGATTCATTTCTCAAATCTAGGAGTAATGGTCTGTCAACAAGTACAGTGAAATTCTACCAATTCCTTCTGACGAAGGCAAGCGAAGTAGTAGAGGCAAATTCTAGCGCTTAGACGGACTTTTGCCTGTATTCTAGCCAATAAGGAGGTCGACTCGCTTCACATCATGAAGCTAGGAAGATGGGTATGAGGATGGTGGAATACTACACCCAGTCAGCTAAGTTTGAGGATAGCCTGAGGGGTTACAAGGCGAGAGTGTAGGGAGGGTTCTGGGAAGGGATTCAGTGTCAGGGTAAGCCTGGAAGTTTTGAGGAGACAAAAGTCACATACGACGTCACTAGGTTTAGACATAATTTAGATGTGGGGTTCGGTATGCGGAACAGGGCTCTGACAAGGTATCGCACAATAGCACGGCATAAATCACCAAAGGGAGATAGAGAATATACCGTCAAGCTAAATCTGCAATCGGGGCGATTGACCTGTGATTGCCCCATTTGGATTTATAATGTTCGGCGAAACCGCAGTTGTCCGCATACCGATAAGGTTTATGAGGAATTTGATATAGACCAAGTTCTGCTGGGTAGGGTGTTTGCAGCAGAATGATCATAAAGAACCCTGAAGAGATAAAAGGGCTCCTCCAAATAGAAGTTGTGGTCTATGAAGAATATTTTAGTGGGCAGGCTAGGCACGGGGATTGCCCTCCTTTTCCCCGCTTGGCAGGTTCTGTAGCTGGATTTGTGCCAACCGTGAATCCAGCGAGTGGTTGACCGCACTAGCCTGCTTTTTCTCTAGCCCCAAGATGAAAAAATCGCCCGCTGTCTGAACTCAGATTAGATTTCCCTACTCTAAATCCACCTGGCTGGGCTATCTGATGCCCGCTTGTTCTTATCGCCACCTTTTCACCACAACGAGACATCCAGCCATCATGTCGTGTAGTCCTTGTTTCTTCTCTGTAAAACCAATCATGATGAACCCAACGCATAGGATTAGTGCTGAGACAATCTTGCCTAAAAGTCGTCCGGTGGCTTGGACAAATGAGATTCTCTGTCCTTCAACATCCGTTACCACCATTCCCAATGCCATTTTCCCCACTGTTGCCTGCTTGGGTGAGCTTTCAAGTGCCGCATAGTAAATCCATGCCAAGAGCAATGCTAGTAGCCACCCAAAAAACAGCCCCGGTATCATTGATAAGACAAGACCCACCTCTCCTTCCGCCACCCATAACCCGATGAAGAACGCAAGGGTAAGACAAAGAACGGCTATGGCATAGGAAGCAATGATGATTAGCAAGCCGTCAATCAAAGCAGCAGCGAGTCTCCTCCAGAAGCCCGCATATCGGACAAGGACTGTAAAGCGCGTTTCACTGTCGAAGGGTGGTTCGACCCTCTTGCCATCGAGTGCATATGCATCTATGCGTTTCAAGTTCCATAGCCGAACCACCTCCTGTTCCACCTTATCCTTTGGTTGACCAATCAGCAAAGCCAACTCTGGGATGGTGTGCCTGTGCAGCATGAGCAACGCCAGTATTCTGTCCTGCATGGCGCTTATTACTGACTGATTGGCTAGGGAATTTCAGTGGGACAACTATAGAACCTCACCCATAGCTTGTCAATACCATAGGGCATGGCATCACGAAAAAGTCAGCTTGGATGCAGATTCAAGCTTAGTGGAGTACTACACCGAGTCAGTGAAGTTTGAGGACAGACTGGGGCTTTATAGGGCGATAGTGTGGAGGTATGACCTCATTCCCCACCCTTTGCCATTCTTTCTTCTAGCTCCTTTTTTACCTCTTCCTCTATTGTGTCTGGCATACCTACAAAGAATATAAAAGCTAGCAGGATACCTATCAAGACTCCCCACCACAGAACCAGAATGCTCTCTATGAACACGGACAAGAATACACTTAGTACAGCTATGCCAAAACCAACGTGTACAAGACACCTGTGCCACTTTCTCCTCTGCACTACTTCATTCCTTAGCTCGCTACACCGTGGGCACATACCGTATTGTGCATCACCAGAGAAGTTGGCCCCGCACATTGCACAAACGCTCATCCTGTTACCTCCCAGGTTTGCTTAGTAGACCATACCCTAACATCATAGCATATGTCAGCAGCAGTGTTGAGGAGTGAACTTCTGGAAGCGAACAACAAGCATTGAGAGGCAAAGAGCTGCCAATGGCACACCATCTGATGAGCGGAAAGCCTGAAGATAGCCTGAGGCTTTATGGGGCGATAGTGTAGGGCAGGTTTTGGGGAGTTCAGTTGGATTCTTCCCCAGCCTATGAATAGCACCAGCAAGGGAACATAACGAGAAAAGTGCGCAGATTGATGCTGTGTCAGTGATTTTCCTGGGTTAAACATAAATAAAGGGTGCTTCGGCTTTTCTTTTTATGCCATCTACTAATCCCTCCGGTACAATCCGAACAACCCTTTTGTCTCCATCTACAATCGCTTTTGCTCCATTCTGCGCCAGTTCCACCAGCTCTTCTACAGTAAGATTCTCAAAAGGAACCTCCTCTACCTTCATCAGCTATCACCCCTCTCTAATTCACTTTCTTGGCAACCCCGTTCCACGCTGAATGATTTCCTCGACCATATCGTAGTGCTTTCATCACATTCCGTAAGGCTAAATAGGCTCGATCTGATGAGCCTAATGGGTTACCGTGGCGATGGAACGGCTAGCTACGAGCTTAAGAATGAGAGGCTAGCGAACTCTAGCGGATATACAGCCCTGTCGATAATCTTCAGATATGTTTCCGATGATATGAGTAGGTGTCAAACGGTCTAAATCGCATCTGTAGCCTGGAATCCCTGGAGACGGTTCAGAAGTACAACAGGTCGGTAGCGTTCAATCATGCGATGAAGTTCTACAAGGCGCTACTGTCGGAAGTACGAGGTTTTGGAGATCTCTGAGAGGTAGTTGGCCGATTGTCGATTATCTATGCATCTAGCGTTCGAAAAACGGTTCATCCAAATCCCCACTGTTGGAATATCCTCTGGCCTCCCAAAAACCCCTATAGTTAATGTCATCAGATAATTCGATTTCTGTTATCCATTTTATCCATTTGTATCCCCATTTACTTTCTGCTACGAGCTGAAACGGAGCCCCCCTTTCAGGTGGAAGAACAACGTCGTTCATTTTATATGCCATCATGATGTCTTGATTCATTATGTAGTCGATAGGAAGGGAAGTCGTGTACCCATCATAGGCATGGAATATGACTACCTTTGCGTCAGTTGAGGCTTTCGCTGCTTCTATCAAATCTCTAACCAGCACGCCTTCCCAGAGAATGGTCACACTCCATCCTTCCACACAGTTTAGAGTGACAACTTTCTTGTAATGTTCATGATTGCTAATTACTTCCTCATAAGTGTAGGTTCCGGGATTCTCTGCAAGACCCGTAATCTTCAGCTCATAGCTTTCCATATCTATGTCCTGCGGACCTCTTATAGAGTTTTCCGTGAAATCGTTTATTGATGAAAGGTCTATGCCTTCATATTCCGTAATCTCCGCAGGTGGCAGCTCTGTGGGAGCCGGTGTGACTCCTTCGGCACAGCTAGCAAGCGATGCTGCTAGAAATCCTGTCACCAACATTGCCACGATTCTACTCATATGTCTCTCGCCCTCCTCCCCAAATCCGACTGGCTGGGCTCCTGGTGACATTCTGTTGTCACTTCTTGCCTAGCCTTGTTTTGAACATAGTCAGGAAGCCAGCACTATAAGGGAAAGGCTCAGGACCAAATCCAGACTCAAACTCAGGGCAGGGGAACTCTTCACAATCCTTCAAGCAGTATCCAACCTTTCTCTCCACGGCGCATGCCAAGATTGGACAATGCGCCTTCATCGCTTGCATCTGGACATCCAGTTTCCTTCGAGCCCTCTCATCTGTTCCTGCCACGCATGTGCTACAAATTCCTTTCACGTATAGTCCACACACGTCGCAGGAAATGCCACACGCCGCTACCGGCATAATTACTACCTCCTCTCTCTGGACAAACCATCCACAATAATATGGCACCCTCAGCTTGGATGCAAATTCAAGGTTGGTGGAGCACTACACCCAGTCGGTGAAGTTTGAGGATAGTCTGAGACTTCATGGGCGATAGTGCAGGGAACCACTGACAGGCGATGGCACTACGGTATTGAACGTTACTTCAGGCCAATTGACTGTCAATTAGTAAAGCATTAGCATATCGCTGGGAACCTATGGACCAAGGGACCGAAAGGTAGCAATCAGAAAGTATCAAACACAATGGGAGGAGTAATGAAGTCAACAGCAAGGGAATTGCTAGGCAAGGAAGTCTTAGATGCAAATGCCAAAGTGATAGGCAAAGTTGTAGATATCAATCTCGATATCGACAAAGCAACTATCCTCAACATTGTGTTGAAAACAGGCCTGATAAAGAAATCATACATCCTCCCCAGAGACATTGAGAAGATTGGCGACAAAATTGTGCTAAGGATTGCAGGGGACGAAATCCAAAAGGCATGATCGTGGTTCGACTCACCTTTCCCTCTTTCACGATTCCCCCAAAATTCACCTGGCTGGGCTATCAATAAAGCGAATTCACCTTAGTCGCAAGGCAATAGCTGTAGTCTACGAGTCATGTCAACTCTGGCCATTAGAGAACCAAATTCTGTCCGGAATAGCTCAAATCAGAGTGTTACTATGCTCTCCGGTGTACCTCGTAGCCTTGCTTCTCTAATGCCTTAATTACCGTGGACGCATCATCAGTGTCGAGATGGACGGTGAGGTCTTGCACTCCCGTGTCTGGGTGCGGTATGGCGAACATGGTGATGACCTCTACTCCTGACCCGCTAATAGTGTTTAGCACCTTTGCCACATCGGCAGTGCGTCCACAAGAGTGTATTGCAATTCTAACACCGCGTTTACCTATGCCCAAGATAGGGTTCACTATCTTGTAGAAAAAGTCATTGGTGGTAGCTATACCTACCAATCGTCCGTCCTCCACCACTAGCACAGACCCTACTTGCTTTTCCTGTGCCAGGGTCACTGCTTCCTCAACGGTCGTATCCGGTGAAACCGTAAATAGGTCCTTGCGCATTACCTCCTTAACGGTGAGCTTGTCCAGCAGATAGGCAATTTCATGAATACTGAAGGTGGTCAATTTTGATGGACCGGCCTTCTCTAGGGCATCGCGGCTAACTATGCCCACAAGCTTCGACTTGTCCACCACAGGCAGCCGCCTTAAGCGATGAAAGTCCATAATCTTCCTCGCTTCAGTCAGGGAGGTACTGCTGGGTATGGTGATAACGTTGTAAGTCATTACGTCGCGCATTAACATAGCTATCTCCTCCTCGATGTTAATTACAAGCCATCCCTGTCGCAGATGGCCAAAGAATCGTTGTCTCGAAGCCTGCCTCACCCCAGATAGCAAGACAAGCCGGTACACCATTATATCACAATTGACTTGGCTTCAGATTCAAGCTCGGTGCAGGACTACACTAGGAGGATGGTTTGGACACAATACACCAAAATCAATACCCTTTGCAATCTGTGTCTAGTGGTGGAGCTGGGGGGACTCGAACCCCCGACCTTGTGACTGCCAGTCA
>CAYWDP010000060.1:1605-12218 GCA_964457045.1 uncultured Dehalococcoidia bacterium | reverse complement strand
GGTTAATTAGGATGACTTTTCATTCAGTCCTTGTTAAGCATCTCACAGGTCTGAGACGAAAGACTTTGCAGGTGCGACGGCATGGGCTGGCTGCCGGGTTCGATCAGACTTGACGGTCGGGCGGCATAGGAGTATCATCTGAACTGAGAGCAACAGGGGGTGGTAGTTCCTTCATTGCGGGTTGAAATGAGAAACCCCGACTCATTTCCCCCTATGTTGGAGACCACCGAGATCAATCACGGTGGTCTCCTTTTTGTGGTCAGTTTGCCCGATAAGATGCTAAGGAGAGGAGAATGGAAAGCTTAAAGGACAAAGTAGCTATAGTCGGCATGGGTTGTACCGTCTTCGGTGAGCTTTGGGATAAAGACCCTGTAGACTTAATCGTAGACGCTGCCTATGAAGCATTTGAGGATGCTGGGGTGGAGGCAAAGGATATTCAGGCCGCTTGGGTAGGGTACACTATGCCTAACACGGCAATGACCGGGATTATTCTGTCCAGTGCCCTGCAGTTGCAATACGTAGCCATTACCCGCGTGGAAAATGCCTGCGGCACCGGTGCAGATACCATCAGGGGGGCAGCCTTAGCGTTAGCCTCAAAGACTTATGACCTTGCCCTGGCACTCGGCTGGGACAAGATGAAGGATGCCGGCTTCGGGGGGATAGGGCAGGGCTTCCCTGGCAAGTGGCACCCTGTCTATGGAGCAGCCCTGGAGATTGGCGGTGCAGTAGGCCGCTATGCCCTAGCTGCCACGAGATACTTTTCCAGATACGGTTTAAACCCAGAGGAGGGTAAAAGACTGTTAGCTAAGATATCGGTCAAAAGCCATCACAACGGTGCTCGGAACCCCAAAGCCTGGATGAGAAGAGAGGTAACTGTAGAAGAATGTATGAAGGCTCCCATGGTCGCCTGGCCTTTAGGACTCCTCGATTGCTGTGGAGTGAACGACGGGGCAGCAGCAGCAATTATGTGTCGTACCGAGGATGCCAGGTTCTTCAGGCCTAAAGGTGACTATATTACCATTAAGGGGTCGGACATTTCCTGTGGTCCAGGTTGGGGTAAGGAGCGACCCGATTACGACTTCACTCATTGGGAGGAAACTGAGGCGGCTGCCAAGCGGGTCTACCAAATGGCGGGGATAAATAACCCCCGTAAGGAGCTGAGCCTGGCTGAGGTTCATGATTGCTTCTCTATCGCTGAATTGATAGCTGTTGAGTCCTTAGGTATCTGTGAAAAGGGGCATGCCAAGGAAGACATCGATTCCGGTGCCTGGGAACAGGGAGGCGAGATACCGATAAATATAAGCGGGGGGTTGAAATCCTTTGGCCACCCTGCCGGAGCCAGTGGATGTCGTGAGGTATATGAATTCTACAAGCAGTTTCAGGGAAAGGCGGAGGAACCATCTCGTCAGCTCAAGGATGTCAGGCTTGGGCTGGCTCATAACCAGGGTGGCCATCCGGGCAACTTTGTGTGCGGGCTTACTATTGTTGGTGAGCCTCCGTAAGGAGGTGCCCAGGGCATCTTGAGTGGACAGTGATCCAGATCGCTTGCGGCATTAGGGGTTGCTGCGCTCTCTTCTGGAGGACCGCTTCAGCACTCCTCGTGCCTACCTGATGCAGCACTAGAAGGGGTTGACAAAAGCTAAAGAAGAACCCTAGAATTGATCAATTCAGCGAGGTAAGCTACTTGGGCAAGTTTGCCCAAGCAATACAATCGAAAGGAGGAAGATCATGAATCACAGGTGGAAAGTAGCTATGGCTTGTTTCATGGTGGTAGCCCTGCTAGCCACTCTCTGCTTCGCTTGTGCTGAGGAAGAGGAAGATGGAAAGGTGACTGTCACCATAGGGCACATCACAGACATGTCAGGACCGGCGTCACCAGCGTATCGTGCGGTTACATTCGCACTAGAGGACGTAGTCAGGTATTTCAACGAGGAAGACCGTATCCCTGGAGTGAAATTAGAGATAGTCACCTATGATACAGGATACAACCCTGCAAGGGATATACCTGGCTATGACTGGTGTAGAGACAGGGGAGCAAAGGTAATTTATGGTGCTTTGCCCTCAGCTGGAGTACTAAAACCGTTTGCAGAGAGAGACAAAGTTCCGATAGTGACACTGGCTGTCTCAAAGCCCATGATAGAGCCTCCGGAGTGGTTGTTTGCCATGAATGCACCTGTGTCTTATCAGATAAAAGCTCTGCTGAAATGGATCAGCGAAGAGCACTGGGATTATCCTGAAGGAAGGCTGCCCAAGATTGGCTCCGTAGGCTGGGAGGAACCCTATCACCTCGAAGTTACGACAGCGATAAAGGAATATGTGGATGACCACCCGGGTCAGTTTGACTACGTTGCCGGCCTATTGGCTCCCTATGGATCGGTAAGCTGGGCTGGTGAGGTAGTGAAGTTGAGAGGCTGCGACTACGTGTATTTACCCTCAACTGGCTTAGACACTCTTACCTTTGCCAGGGAGTTTCGAGACAAGGGAGGTACGGCAACGTTTATTGGTGTGGATGCCATGGATGCTTTCCGGGGTTTACTATTGGATGGGCTTGGATGGGAAGACCTTGATGGGTCGATAGCTGCGCATGCAGCAACCCGATGGTGGGGTGAACCGTCGCCCATAGTCGACCTGGCGGAACAGCTTCTGTATGAATACCACCCTGGGGAAGCTGCGGATATAGTCCATGCGGGTATAGGCTATATAGGTGGATTTCATCAAGCGTATGGTTTCCTCGAGATCTTGCAGGAAGCGATAGAAGAGGTGGGGGCTGAAAATTTTGATGGGCAGGCTTTCTATAACACAGCTACAAAGTTTAAGGTAACCTGGGAAGGCTACGAGCAATGGGGCTTCACGGAGACTAAACGGTATGCCTGGGATTACGTGGGCATATATAAGTGGAGCCAAGCAGACGGTGATGTGGTAAGGTTTGTTACTGATTGGGTACCTAATTTAATAGAGTAAATAGAGGCTGGCTCATATCTTGGTGCAGAAGACAACTTACCTGCGAGGTAACCTAGCTCGAGGCCGGTGTCGTTGACTGACTACATACCGCGAGCTAGCAGCGTGCTGCATTGAAGCACTGCTCCCGTTTGGCTTTTCCTTTCCTTTGATACACCGACGTTGCTGGTGAGAATCAGGCACGATGGAGATTGCTATGATATGAGGAGAGAATAGATCACGGCCACTTCAGTCAGGAAAACAAAGAATTGATTGAAAGGAGGACATTGTGAAGTACAAACACGTGATTTATGAGAAAGAAGGCCCAATCGCCAGGATTATCATGAATAAACCGGAGAAGTTGAACGCGTATGTCTTCTTTGGCGGTGAGGATGCTAAGGAGATGTGGGCGGCTTTTGACGAAGCGGCAGAAGATGACGAGGTAAAGGTGGTCATCTGGAAAGGGAGAGGTCGTGCCTTCAGTGTTGGGCATGACTTAAGTAAGGTAGGATTTGTTTATGGTTTTGGGGCAGGGAAACCTGGTGAAAAGAGACCCAGTCAGAGAATAAGGCTAAAGCTGGATAGACAGGGAACGGATGCTTCTATGAGGGTGTTTTTGCACCCCAAGATAACTATTGCTCAGGTACATGGCTACTGTCTTGCAGGAGGGTTGTGGAATGCCATGCTTTGCGACATGATAGTGGCTTCTGAAGACGCTCAGTTGGGTCTCACTGAGCAGAGGATGGGTTTCGGCGGCTCCGGTGTTCAGGTGACGCACTTGATTCAAACTGTAGGTTTGAAGAGGGCGCTTGATCTGCTACTTACGGGAAGGATTATAAGTGGCAAGAAGGCTGAGGAAATAGGCCTGGTAAGCTATGCGGTTCCTGCCGAGAGACTGGAGGAGGAGACAGAGAAGCTGGCACAGGCAATGGCGCTTTATCCTAGAGATGGTATCGCTCTTGGCAAGGCAACGCGGCATCTGGTATACGATGCCCTGGGACTGACGGCAAGTTTCGACCTGGCCTATGTCTCGCACACTATGTTCACCAACCTAAGGTTTGAGCCTGATGAATACAACTTCTTCAAAGAAAGGCGAGATAAGGGTACAGAGGCAGCATACAAAGGCAGAGATGAGCGCTACGCTGGTCTGGTGTAGCTAGTCTTTGGGCTTGAAAAGAAAGGAACACTGCATTGAGCAAGTTGAAATATCTTTTCCAGCCGCTGGAAATCGGCCCAATGGAAGTGAAGAACAGGGTGGTAATGCCACCCATGGGACCAGGTTTTGCTATGGATGACGACGGGTGTGTTACTGAACAGCTCGCAGAATACTTTGTGGAGAGGGCGCGGGGTGGGGCAGGAATGATGACCCTTGGCGATTCGGCAGTGCACCCCTCAGGTAGGGCTGGCGCGTCAACTGTGGCCCTATGGGATGATAAATTCGTTCCTGCTTTGGGAAGGATGGTGAAGGCAGTTCATGAATATGATGTGAAGTTTGGGATAGAGTTGATGCATGGCGGTGTCCAGAGTCACCTTGAGCAAACAGTGGGACCCTCAGCAATTCCTGCGCTGGCTATGATAGATGCTCCAGCAAGGGAAATGAGCGTAAACGAAATAGAGGAATGCATAAAAGCCTTTGGAAGAGCAGCGGAGCGAAGTGTAGACGCAGGGTTTGATTTTATAGAGGTCCATGCAGCCCATGGTTACCTAATAAATGAGTTCCTTACTCCCTACTTTAACAGAAGAAGTGATGGATATGGGGGCAGCTTTGACAAGAGAATAAGGTTCTTGCTTGAGGTTGTCCGTGAAATTAGGAGCAGAGTTGGTAATGAAACCCCGATAGGTGTACGGATTAACGGAGATGACTTCCTTAAGGAGGAAGGATGGACATTGGTTGATACATGTAAGTTAGCGCCTATCCTTGAAGAAGAAGGTATCAATTATTTGAGTGTCTCAGCCGGTGTATACGGTGCCCTTCGTATCATAACAGCCTCTATGTATGAAGACCAAGGAGCCTTCGTTTACCTTGCCGAGGAAGTTAAGAAGCATGTCTCTATTCCGGTTATAGCAGTAGGAAGGATTAAGAATCCTGTCATGGCTGACGAGATAATAAGGAAGGGGAAGGCGGACCTGGTGGCCATGGGTAGAGCTCAGATAGCAGATCCTGAAATAGCAGGGAAGGCAGAGAGGGGAGAAATAGCGGAGATAAGACCATGTATAGCGGAGTGCCGGGGGTGTATCGAGTCGGCTTACAGGCAGGAAAAGGCAGGCGGACCTTATACCGGAATAACTTGCGCTGTAAATCCAAGGGTAGGCAGAGAGTACCTTATTAAAGATATAAAGGATGAGAAGAGGTCCACTGCCAAGAAAGTCTTGGTTGTTGGAGCGGGATGTACTGGATTGGAAGCTGCCAGGCGTGCAGCTTTTGCTGGACACAGGGTCATACTATGTGAAAGTAGGGGGAGGATAGGGGGGCAACTGAGATGGGCTGCCATGATGCCAAAGAGACAGGAGATAGGAGACATAATCCCATGGTATGAGAGGCAGCTTAATAAACTGGGTGTAGAAATTCGCTTGAATACCACTGTTGACGAGGACTTGGTGAATCAAATTGGTCCCGATGTACTTGTACTAGCAACAGGGAGCTTGCCTGAAGTACCGCTAGGGCATGTCAAGGGGCTAGAGAACATAAAGGATATAGAATTAGTAATGGTGGATGAGCTTCTTGAGGAAGAGAAACTGACGGGGGATAGTATCCTCGTTGTGGGAGGGGATCAAATCGGCTTACAAGTGGCCGATTATCTATCGGAAGGGGGGAAAAAGCTCTATGTAACTGAGAAAGGTGCGCACTTTGCCGAAAAAATGGCTACAAACGATAGATTTTATCTAATTCCAAGGGTAATGGGAAAAGGCGTGAAACGGTATAGGAACGTCCAGGAGATTGAAATTTTGCCTGCTGATGAGGTCTGGGTTGTGACTGACAGAGGGAGAGAAAAATTACCGGAGATTAATACCATTGTGTTGGCCAGTGAGAGGCGACCAAATATATTCCTTGCTGAAGTGTCAGAGAGAAAAGGCATTGACACACACATAATAGGAGATGCAAGTGGTGTTGCTGGCGAGGATCAAGGCACGGTTCTTACAGCTATTGCAGCTGGATATGAGGTTGGACGTCAAATTTAATTAGAGGCGAGCAATGGACTTTGCCCTTTACAAGGAAGAAGAGGCCTTCTGCCAAGAGGTTCAAAATTTCCTAAATAAGGAGGTGACGTCTGAGGTCATAGGGGAGGCCGAGTCCGGGTTGGGGTGGGGTCCTTACACCTGGGAATTCATCAGCAAGCTAGGTAGGAAGGGGTGGCTTTGTCCTTCCTGGCCGAAGGAGTATGGAGGTCTTGGGCTTCCCCCGATCTATCGCTTCATAATCCATGAGGAACTAGATTACTACAGGGCATTGCCCGAAGCAACAATGGTAGGGGCAGGTATGGCTGGCCCCACCATCATACTTTATGGTTCGGAGGAGCAGAAGGAGCAATATCTTCCCCGGATTGCCAGGGGAGAGATTGAGTTCGCACTGGGCTATACTGAACCCGAGGCAGGTTCTGACCTCGCCAACTTGCAAATTCGGGCGGAAGAAGCTAATGATCACTACATTCTAAATGGGCAGAAGCTTTTTAACACCAGGTGCCACTACGCTCAATATCACTGGCTGGGTGCTCGAACTGATTCTCATGTTCCTAAACACAGGGGCATCTCCCTCTTTATCGTTGACCTGAAGAGTCCGGGGATAACCATCCGACCCTTGTGGACTTTGGGTGGTGTGAGGACTAACGAGGTTTTCTACGACAACGTTTTGGTTCCGAAGGAGAATCTGGTTGGTGAGAAGAATCGCGGCTTCTACTATATTCTCACTGCTCTTGAGTTCGAGCGTGTCCTCTCCGTAGGAGGGCTGAGGAGGGCTTTTGAGGAGCTAGTGAAATATGTTAGAGAAAGGCCTGCCTTAACCAATGACCAACTCACCCAACAAAAGATAGCTCAGATAGGGATAGAAATTGAGGTAGCGAAGCTATTTGTCTATCGACTAGCTTGGCTGCAAAGCAAGCGTATTGTTGCTAACTATGAAGCTGCCGGATTGAAGCTTTTCGTCAGCGAGCTGTGGCAAAGGCTAGCAAATTCAGCCATGGAGATCCTAGGTCTTCATGGACAACTTCAAAGGAACTCCGAGTGGGCGCCTCTTAATGGAAAGATGGAGCGCCTCTGCCGAGAAAGCCTGTTTTATACCTTTGCTGGAGGAAGCTCGGAGATAATGAGAAACATTATCGCTACCAGAGGTCTTGGGCTCCCTAGATAAGTTCTGGTAGGAGGTGAAAAATGAGAGCGATTGATGTTCACTTACATTTGGGTACACCGGAATATGTACAAGCTATGGGTCGATATCTCTCTGAGGAGATGCAAGAATATTACCGCGCAACGGGGTTTGAGACTACTATAGAGGGATTGGTTAAGGAATACCGGAGATTAGATATTAAAGCTACCCCAGTGGGTTGGGATACTGAAACTGTAACCGGGAGCCCGCCTTTTAGCCATGATTATATGGCTAAGCTGGTAAAAGATTACCCTGACGTTTTTGTTGGTGCCTGGGCTTGTGTTGACCCATGGAAAGGTGAGGTAGCTCTTAGAGAGCTAGAGAGGGCAATCAAGGAGTTGGGCCTCATAGGGGCTAAGTTCCAGCAAGGAGCGCAGAATTTTGCTGCTAATGATAAGAGGTTTTACCCGCTTTGGGAGAAGTGCATAGAGCTAAACATTCCGGTTCAAATTCACAGTGGCACTACTGGCATAGGTGCTGGTAGCCCTGGTGGGCTTGGCGTCCACTTGAAGTATTATCACCCAATGATAATAGATGATTTAGCGGCTGACTTTCCTAAACTGACTATAATTGCCCTGCATCCATCATGGCCTTGGCAAGATGAGATGATAGCGGTTCTCTTGCACAAGGCAAATGTCCATAATGACCTATCCGGCTGGAGGCCAAAGTACTTCGACCCAGAGTTAGTGAGGAATATTGACCGACTCCAGGATAAATTTATGTTTGGCACTGAGAACCCGATAGTCTTCCGCCCTGAGAAATGGATTGATGATTTTGAGAAGTTGGGCTTTAAGCCGGAGGTGATTGAAAAGGTACTCTTTAAGAATGCCCAAAGGGTTCTGAAGTTGAAGGTGTGATCAGATTGAGTGCTCTTAGCTCCTTAGGGGATGTAAGGTGTTAACACTATCGGCTACCTCGCATTACAGTAGCTGAGCAGGCTTACCTTATTAGGATAGCAAGTGAAGGAGGGAACAAGGGGATTGCCGAAATGTGAATGCTATAGACTTGGTCATTTCTTACTCGTAACTCCCCAGTGGTAGTAAGGAGGTTCCAGAAAATGACAGAGAAAGTTGGATTTATCGGTCTCGGAGATATAGGACTACCGATGGCCAAAAGGATAGTGACCCGCGGATATGAGGTTACCGTCTGCGGACATGTAAGGCGAGAGCCGATTGAGGAAATGAAGAAGTCAGGAGCAAGAGAAGTCAGGTCACCAAAAGAAGTAGCCCTAGCTTCAGATGTCACTATTACCATGGTCCGAGATGATGCTCAGTCACAGGAGGTAATTTTGGGGTCTGATGGTGTGGTGGAGGGGGCGAGGGGGGGATCTGGGATTATCATGATGAGCACCCTGTCTCCTGCTTTCTGTCGAAAGGTGGGAGAAGCGGGAAAAGCAAAAGGAGTTCACGTGCTCGATGCTCCAGTAACTGGGACTCGCATGAGAGCAGAGACAGGAGAACTGGGTATTATAGTAGGTGGGGAAAAGGAGCTGGTTGAAAAGTACCGCCCAATTCTGGAGACCATGGGAAAGATTATATACTGCGGAGATCTAGGAGCGGGAGAGGTTGTAAAGTTGGCAAACAACATGGCGTTGCTTATTAACTTGTGTGCCTGTCATGAGGCCATATCTTGGGGCATTAAGAACGGCGCCAGTGAAGAAGTGCTTGTAGAGCTAATGAAACAAGGCACAGGGAATAGTTGGGTAGTGCAGAATTGGCATTATGTGAAGCCAATGATGAAAGCTGTTCCAAGCCCTTGGGGTATTCCAATCAAGGACCTTAGCTTGGCTATAGATATTGCCAACCAAATAGAATACCCCGTTCCCTTTACCGCTCTCGCTTCTCAGCTTATAAGGCGATTAGGCAGGGAGAGCTGAAAAACAAAGCTGTTCATCAGCGTCGAATCTGAGATAGATCTGACTTGTTGAAAAAAGTCTGAAAGGACTAAAGCCGAGAAAGTTTCAAAAAACCTCGAGACAGGAGGTAGAACAAATGACACAGGGAGCTTTCCAGGGTGTGAAGGTTATCGAGTTCGGACATTTTCTGCTTGTACCTATGGCTACTGCTATTCTTGCCGATTTGGGGGCAGATGTAATTAAGATAGAGAATCCCAAAGGTGGGGAGCCAGCGCGGTTCCCTATACCAGTAGAGAATGTAGCGCCACCGGCTAACTTCCCTTATCTGTGGTTCCACGAATTCAATCGGGGCAAAAGAGACATAGCTCTGGATGTGAACAAAGACCGGGGCAGGGAAGTATTGTATAGGCTAGTGGAAGGTGCGGACGTCTTTGCTACTAATTTCGACCCACGCTTTGTCGAAAGAGTAAAGGCTGATTACGATACCCTAAGCAAGATAAACCCGAAGCTTATCTACTGTCAGTGCACTGGCTACGGAACTCTCGGCCCTGATAGAGATAAGCCTGGCTTCGACTACGCAGCCTTCTGGGCAAGAAGCGGGATAATGGACAGAGTATCAGAACCCGGTGCAGCCCCACGCCCACAGCGACCAGGTCTAGGAGATAACCTATGTTCTGTGGCTATTGCCGGGGCTATTGGAAGTGCCCTCTTTGTTCGAGAGAGAACCGGAATAGGGCAGAAGGTTGAACTTAACCTTTATCAGTTCGGAGTCTGGGGGATAATGTTTGACATCATTGCAGCCCTCCATATTGGGGAGCAAATTCGCCAGACAGATAGACGAAATGTATCCAATGCGATGTGGAACACCTATCAGACAAAAGATGGCAGGTGGGTGATATTGGTTATGCCGCAAAGCGACCGGTGGTGGCCCCAGTTTTGTCAGGCAATGGGCAGGCCTGAATGGGAAAAAGACCCCAGGTTCGATACCCATATGAAAAGGATGGAACAGAACCTGACTCTAATACCAATGGTTGAGGAAATTATGGCTAGCAAAACCTCTGCTGAGTGGGATGAAATCATCAAGCAATATGACATGGTCGGTGCCACTATTCAGACTCCTGTGGAGGTGGTTAAGGATCCACAAGCGTGGGAAAATGACTTCTTCACCGAAATCGAACACTCCAGTGGGGTGAAAGTCAAACTACTACAGACGCCGATTAAGTTCAGCAAAACTCCAGCAGCAGTAAGGTCTGTTGCTCCAGAACTGGGGCAACACACAGAGGAGATTCTTCTGGAGTTTGACTATACCTGGGATGAGATAGGTGAACTTAAGAGCCAGGGCATAATCTTATAAGAGAAAGGGGGCGAAATGGGCATAGGTTACCAAGGTAGAACGCTGAAGGAAATGCTGGAGGAGAAAGATAGGCTTTTTGGCGAAACCGGGCACATTTATGGCTTGGA
>CAYWDP010000060.1:0-1505 GCA_964457045.1 uncultured Dehalococcoidia bacterium | reverse complement strand
GTTGAGCTTGGTTTTGAAGACGACCCTGAGATCAGGGAGGGGGATATTTTCAGTACCAATGACCCTTACTATGGTGCTCCCCACGCCTCTGACTGTTTTACCCTTGTCCCGGTCTTTCATAAAGGGGAGCTAATTGCTTGGGCGGTGGGGATGAACCATATCATGGAGGTAGGGGGGATCGTGCCTGGCAACCTCTCTGCCCTTTCGCCTAATGCCTTCACCGACGGATGGCTATATCCCCCTATGAAAACGGGGGAAAACTTCAAGCAGCATAAGTGGTGGGAGTTATTGTGGATGAGACGAACGCGGATGGGAGACTTCAATATTCTAGATGACAAGATGAGGGTTACTGGGGCAGTTATGCTGCATAATAGAGCCCTGGAGATTGTAGAGGAATTTGGGATAGATTACTTCAGGAAGGGCATAAAGGAGATCCTGGAGCGAGAAAAGAGGTTCTACCTAGAGAGGATTCGAACCCAGGCAGTTCCAGGGATATATCAACTTGTCGTATTTTTCCCTGTGAGGTACAAAGGATGGGTAGGCAAACTGTTCCCTAGCTCCGATAGGGATTGGTTGCTCCACCTGCCCAACGAAACTCAAATTCTAGGCGATGGCCGATTCGTCCATGATTTGGAAGGGCTGACCAGTGAGGGCGATTTTCACTGTCAGATGTGGGAGCCCGGGATAAGGGCGATGGCCTCCCTCGGCTGTTGGCCAACATTCGCCTACACCCCTACTTGCAATTCGGCTCTGGCATACATGATCGATTACAAAATCCCCCCAGGCACCATGGGCAATATGAAAAACCCCTTTGCCTCGACATCTATGGGTACAGGCATAATGAGTAAACCTACCTCGGTGGGGTATTTCCAAGCGCTCAGCTATGCGTACCTCGCCAGAGGCTTCCTGGAGGAATGTTTCCCGGCACATCCTTGTGTTGTTGGTTATGGGCTGGATGGTGTAATGGCTGATGGATTCTACTGGGCTGGCGGTAACTTCAGTTTCATCGGCGGCGACAGCTACGGTGGGCGTCCTTATAAGGATGGCGAGTCCGCCTGTATGTCGACACCCAACCCTGAACCAGATATGGGTGAGGTAGAGCAACTTGAGTTCCTGGAGCCAACGCAACTAACTATAGGGAAGAAGCTGGTGCCCAATTACTGCGGACATGGCAAGTTTAGGGGTGGGCGAGGGACGAATATGTGTGAGCTGATTTGTGACCCGGGGCAACATTTGACCATTGCCGTCTTTTCTTCTGGTTCCAGCGAGACCTGCACCATTGCCTATGGATTTTGTGGTGGCTATCCGGGATTGGGCTCAGTCACCTACTTCCTGCATGACACCAACATGAGAGAACTTATAGAGAAGGGCTTGCCCTATCCTACCGATTTCGTTCAGGTGAGGGAGTGGCTCAAGGAGGGAAAACTGAAAGCTAAGAGGGTAGAGTTTTATCCTTCTGATACTCCCAACATTGAGTGCAAGGACGGTGATTTATTTATCACTGC
>CAYWDP010000059.1:0-12669 GCA_964457045.1 uncultured Dehalococcoidia bacterium | reverse complement strand
TTTGAAGGGGATCCTGCTTGAATTACGCCTCGCTTCAAGTCGAAGCGGGGGCTCAGCCTTGGGTGGGTAGGCGGTCAGAACCGCCCGTCCGCTCGGCGGGCTCATCTTGGCTGTACCACTCCTCATTATACTGCGGCACGGATATGAAAAGATGGCTGGTAAGGTACGCTGGGTTTGGCTTAGCTAACAAAACATGATAGCATTGATGGTAGGCTAATAGGAGGAACAACGCAGGTAGATTGCGAAGTGAGTTCTAAGAATGTCACTATGTTTGGGGGTAAAGGGGGAGTAGGTAAGACAACTTGTGCAGCAGCCACCGCCCTGCATTATGCCTGCATGGGTGAAGAGACCATTGTTATCTCCACCGACTTCACACCCTCTCTTAGGGATATCTTCGAGTTTGAGTGCTCAGGCAAGCCGGCAAAAGTCATGGAAGGGCTTTACGTGGCTGAGATCGGCTACGAGGAAGTAAAGCAACTTTGGGATAAGGAATTTGGGTCTGAGGTGTATGAGGTTTTTTCGACCTTCGTCGATATCAGCTACGAGGAGTTTGTCGACTATGTTGTCACCATCCTGCCCGGGATCAGAGATGAATTTATGGTCGATTACATCAAGGAAATCGCGGAATCGGGAAGATTTGAGAGGATAGTATGGGATACTGCCCCTGCAGGTCAAACTTTGGGGCTGCTGCGGATGCCGTCTCTGGTCAATCAGCATCTGAAACTTGCGCCCAGGATCTATTCCGCTTTGAAAACGACGCGGAAGAGGAGGCAGCCTGTGCTGGAGGTAATAAAGGGCTGGGAGGAGCTTTCCAATAAGGACATAGAATTCCTTAAGAATGGAGTAGCGTTCAATCTGGTCACTATAGCGGAAGGGCTATCTGTGCGGCAGCTTGATAGCATAATCACCGAATTTCAGGACCATAGCTTCGACATCGACCGCATAATCATCAACCAAGTTGTAGAAGAGCCTGATTCCGAGTTTCTCCGTAGCAAAGCGTGGATGCAGCAGGACTACATTCTGGAGGTAGAGAGTAAGTATGGGCTCAACGTGGTGAGACTGCCCCTTTTCCCTCATGAGATAAAGGGGATGGAGAAGCTAAAGAAAGTCCAAAGGATACTATTTGGTGATGAACGAAAGCCCACCTTGGCGGCCTAAAGAATAGGATTTTACTTAGCAGGCGAGTGGAGCCTGCGATTTGAAGGTGCGGAGCACCAGTTGTTCGAGTTAAGGCCTCTCTGCTAGATCACCCTTTGTTAGTCTAGTCAACAGCAACTACCTCTTTGATCTCGGGGATATCTTCTTTTATCTGCTCTTTGAGCAATACCATAATCGTCTCCAGCGACATGCCAGCAGCACAGGCAGATGGGATCACCCTTACCTTCACCACCCCTTCAGTAACGTCTACCAGTTCAACAATGTTCACCCCCAACGCCGGCCTCATCCTGTTTATAGCTTTTTGCACTTTCTCATGCATGATCTCACATCTCTCCTTTTAAACCTCTTTTATTGAAATACCCAACGCGTGAAACCTTGGCCAACATTGCTTTCAGATTTGCCTCTCGGCGAAGTCACCAGCCCAAGGGAGCTTGTACCGCTCGCCCTGATAGGCCTTGACCATGAGCACGACCCAGAGGACAAAGGCTAGGATACCTGCCAGCACATTCAAAACCCAAAATAGCCCGCCAATAAGCGGTAGCCACTCAAGTATGGAGAGCACAATAAAGAGTGCATTGAACGCCCCGAAGATGACTATAGACTGCATGGCGTGGAAACGGACGAACTCGTTCTCCTTTTCTAAAAGGAGGAATATCAGCCCAGTTATCCAACCCAGTATGTAGCAAAGCAGCCCGGCAACATTTGGCTCCAGACCAGTGGTGGTGCCCCTGGGCTTGGAAACCCCCGGAACAAGGGATGCGCCACACTTCTGGCAAAAGTTGCTGTCTTTTGCGTTTTCTGCACCGCACTTTGGACAGAACACTTTACCTCGTTTGTGCTTTTGTTGTCTATTCTAGTCCCTACGGACTATGATGCAAAATGAACTAATTCTTATGGTCCTTTGTTACTCAAAGGGACTTCCTTGATAGTCCTTGCGGGCTCTTGGGCTCAGAGAGGGCTTCTAATCTTAGCTTTTTTTCCTTCTGGTGGCAGCAGCGGCCAAGGGAGCAACAATAAGCCAGATCGCTATGGTGACGAGCATTGCCATAGGGTACCCTATGGTCTTCAGGTCGAGATCTGGAGCGATAATGCCCCAGAAAATCATGGTAAGCCAGGCGCTGAGGAAAAAGAAAGCACCAGCAGTAGGAATAGCAAGAAAACCCATTACACACCTCCTTGAAAAGGTTCTATATCGTAACTGAGATTCTCCGGTTTAACTTGCAACGAGGCCACCCTAGCCTCGCCCCAGACTGGGTTAGTTACAGTTTCTCCTGTGGCTTCAGATATGGACCTCTTACTCGGTTGCACGGTTCTGTTGTGGCGACTATATTACCTTGCTCACGGCTTGTCAACACCTTAACGCAGCAGCTCTGGGCAGACCAAAGTCCGACATTCCCTTGACTTAGAATAAACAGCTCATAATCGCGCCATGCGCAGCCTCAGGTGGCGCTTGCAGACAGGGTCAGGTTGTGATACAATCGGCTATCGTCCCAGGGGCGGTGAAGGGCTTGCCTGAACCTGTAGGTAGGAAACATTACTATCACATCCCCGAGGACGTTAGATTATCTTGGCGAACATAGGATGTGATTTTGCAGGCCCAGCTAAATCAGCTTAAGGGCAGAGTTGCTGATTTTCTTTTTCCACCCCATTGCCTTGGTTGTGGTAGAGAAGGTGATTTTCTCTGTATTCCGTGTCGCCGCGCCCTTCCCCGCCTCCTCCCTCCGCTGTGTCCTAAGTGTAGCAGACCCCTAGTTCAAGAAGATCGTTGCCCCATTTGCCAGAGGTGGAGATTGGAGATCAACGGTATTCGCTCTCCTTTTCTTTTCCAAGGTGTGGTGCGCCAAGCCATTCATCAACTTAAATACAACAACTTCAAGGCCCTTGCCTCTCCCCTTGCCCAATTGCTTGCTGAGTATGTGGAAACGAGACCTTTACCCGTGGAGGTTATAGTGCCTATTCCCCTTCATTCCCGTCGGTTGCGAGAGAGAGGTTATAATCAGTCAGCTCTTCTAGCCCAGGAGTTGGGGAGGCTGATAAGCCTCCCGGTGGTAGAGGACTCACTTTTCAGGCTCAGGGATACCCCAGCTCAAGCTAGGGCTCCTAACGCCGAGATACGACGGAGCAATGTGGTAGGGGTCTTTGCCTGCTGCGACGAAGAGTTAAAAGGTAAGCAAGTCCTCCTTATTGACGATGTATGCACTACAGGGGCTACTTTAGATTCCTGTGCTATTACCCTAAATAGAGCTGGCGCTAGCTCAGTTTGGGGTTTAGCCCTAGCGAGGGAAGTATGAAAGAGCTGCCAAAGAAAGATGGGGAGATTGCATCGCTAATTCGGAGGGAGGAGGAGCGCCAGTCACACAAGCTAGTGCTCATTGCCGCTGAGAATTACGCTAGTCAAGCGGTACTGGAAGCGCAAGGCTCTGTCCTTACCAATAAATATGCCGAAGGTTATCCAGGGCATCGTTATTATGGTGGTTGTCAAGAAATAGACGAAGTAGAGAAGGTAGCTATCCAGAGAGCAAAGCAGCTTTTCGGTGCTGAGCATGCCAATGTCCAGTCTCATAGTGGAACTCAGGCTAATGTGGCAGCTTACCTGGCTCTCCTCAATCATGGAGATACGGTAATGGGCATGAGTTTAGCCCATGGGGGACACCTCAGCCATGGGAGCGCGGTCAGTTTCTCTGGGCAGTGGTATCGATTCATCCATTATGGGGTGAATAAGGAAACAGAAAGGCTTGATTATGAGGAGATAGAGCGCTTAGCCAAGGAGCACAGACCGAAGCTGATTGTAGCTGGAGCAAGCGCCTATCCTAGGATTATCGACTTTGAGAGGTTCCACTATATCGCTGAAGAAGTGGGGGCGCAACTCCTGGTAGATATGGCGCATCTGGCCGGTTTGGTAGCTGCTGGGTTGCACCCCTCCCCGGTGCCCTGGGCAGAGGTGATTACCTCTACCACTCATAAGACTTTGCGCGGACCTCGGGGAGGCTTTATTTTATCTAAGCAAGAGTTTGCCAGGCGCTTAGATGCTGCTGTCTTTCCCGGTATGCAAGGTGGTCCCTTAATGCATGTCATTGCTGCTAAGGCAGTAGCTTTTTATGAGGCAATGCAGCCTGATTTTATCAGTTATCAGCAAAGAGTGGTGGAAAATGCCAAGGTTTTAGCTAGTGAGCTGGAGAAGCTGGGTTTCCGTCTTGTTGCCGGGGGGACGGATAACCACCTTGTTCTTATTGACCTTCGTGGGACGGGGATAACAGGGAAGTTAGCCGAGGAGGTCCTTGATAGTGTAGGCATCTCCACGAACCGGAATAGTATTCCCTTTGACCCACTTCCACCGCAAATTACTAGCGGGCTCAGGCTGGGCACACCGGCAGTAACTACCAGGGGGCTTGGTCCGCAGCAGATGAGGCAAATCGCTTCGCTAATCCACAAGGTGCTGGCTAACCTTGAGGATGAAAAGGTAAAACATCAGGTCTCTCAAGAGGTGAAGGAAATCTCTCGTCGCTTCCCGTTCTTTTCAGGTTGTTGATTCAGCCATTTCTATGCTATAGTATTCGGGAAAAGGTGTTTTATGACTACTAGAGGGAGTAACAGGGTGCGTGATTATGAATTGACAGTAGTCTTCAGCCCTGAGATTGCTGAGGAGGATATCGCTACCGAAATCGAAAAAGTGAACCAGTTTATTACCCAAAAAGGGGGAGTCGTCACTGAGGTGAATCAGTGGGGAAGGAGGAAGCTGGCTTACCCGATAAGGCACTTTAGGGAGGGGAATTATGCGTTGACTCAATTCAAGCTTCAGCCTAATCTAACAGTGGAGCTAAAAAAGAACTTGCGAAGCTCGGAGGAGATCTTGAGATATTTATTGGTAAGATTAGAGGAGTAAAAGGGAGGAGAGATGGCGAATTTGAATAAGGTAATGATTATTGGCAACGTGGGGACTGATCCCGAGATGCGCTTCACCCCTAATGGGAACCCGGTGACCACCTTTCGTATTGCTACCAGTCGAGTTTTTACCAATGCCGAAGGAGAAAGGAAGCAGGAAACGGAGTGGTTTACGGTGGTTACCTGGAATAAACTGGCAGAGAGCTGCAACCAGTTCTTAACTAAAGGTAGGCGAGCTTATGTGGAAGGCAGGCTGCGCACGCGTGCCTGGGAGGGACAGGATGGGCAGAGGAGAAGTCGAGTGGAGATTGTGGCTGATCGAGTCCTTTTCCTTGATAGGCAGGCGGTTGCTCCGCTCCCGGCAGAGGAGGCTGGAGTTGCTGGAGTTGCTGGAGTTGGTGAGGTGGAAGCAGAGGATCTTCCTTTCTAAATAAGGGTGGGCAGGGTGATAAAGAACAAAAAGACGCAGGTTAGGAAGCCAACTAAGCCAAGGTATCTCCCTAGGCGGAGGGTATGTGTTTTTTGTGCTGAAAAAGTGGATGACATAAGCTATAAAGATCCAAATTTGCTACGCCGTTATATCACAGATCGGGGTAAAATTGGACCGCGACGTAGGACCGGTAATTGTGCTAAGCATCAGCGAGCTTTAGCCCAAGCGATTAAGAGAGCCCGTCATTTGGCGCTATTACCTTATACTTCAGAGCATATCCACGAAATGGGGAGTGCTGGTCTACGGGGGTAATCCCCCCTTATCTGCATCCACTTACTCTATTCCCTTGGACAGCAGGGTTCTTGGCTTTGACAGGGGTAAGATTTGAGCAAGAAACTAAAGGTCGAAAGCTCGACTCGGAGAGTAGAGCCTAAGCGCAGGCTTTCTAGGTGGGAAAGGGAGAAGAAAAGGCGACGCATCCTCGAGATTGTAATCTTGGTAGTTATTGTTGGTGTGGTGGCCGCGGGCATCATAGTTGCTTATGATCACTATATCAAACCTTGGCACCAGCCTATAGTGAAGGTAAATGATAGGGTGTTTGATATGAACTACTTTGTAAAGATGCTTCGCCTATGGGGGGGAGGACAGGACCCTATTCAATCAGCTCAATCAGTGGTTGAAGTAATACAATACCATGAACTGATGAGGCAAGCGGCGAGGAAGTTTGACATCGAAAAGGTTAGTGACGACGAGATAGAGAAGCAAATCAGGAGTTCTCTGGGCTTCGATCCCGACAAGGAAAGCGAGAAGGCTTTTAATCAGCGAGTTGAGGAGACACTGAAAGAAATCGGTCTTTCTAGGGCAGACTTTGAGGAGATGTTTATAGAGCCAATAGTGCTGGAAGGGAAGTTGCGAGAGTATATGGGATTCCAGAAATATCCTCAGGACGAGACACTCCAGCATGTCCGGGTTCAAGCCATGCTTCTAGGAACTGAGGAAGAAGCCTGGGAGGCAAGGGAGAGATGGGAGGGCTACTGGCTAATAAGGATCCTTGAGGAGAGGGGGGAGGGTGACGAGAAGGAGATGCATGTCGAGGTGATACTACTGGATAGTGAGGAAAAGGCGGGAGAGGTAGCTGATGAGTTCGATGGCGAGAATTTCGCTCAGCTTGCTGAGGAATATTCGCTGCACACTGCCTCTAGAAAAAACGGTGGTGATTTGGGCTGGCTAAGCGTGAAGGACGTGGAGTCGCGGTTCGGAGCAGACGCCCTCGAGCTTGCAATCAATGAGCTAAGTGAGCCAATTCCCATCCAGCTGGTTGCGGAATATTCGCCTTCACGATATTATCCCAAGGATTCTGTAGAATGGCTTCCTGGGGATATCGAGAGTTCAGCCTTTGATGATTTTGCTTTCCGTGAGGGATCTGAAGACATTGGCATAAGCGAACCAATCCGTGATACCACCTACTGGACCAAGGGCGGCTATTGGCTAATCAGGATCATTGGGGCGAGGGGGGAGGGCGAAGAGAAGGAGATGCATGTCGAGGCGATACTACTGGATAGTGAGGAAAAGGCGGGAGAGGTAGCTGATGAGTTCGATGGCGAGAATTTCGCTCAGCTTGCTGAGGAATATTCGCTGCACTCTGCCTCAAAAGAAAACGGTGGTGATATGGACTGGCTAAGCGTGAAGGACGTGGAATCGCGGTTCGGAGCAGACGCCCTTGAGCTTGAACTCAATACGTTGAGCGAGCCAATTTATGAAGATATTAGCAAGCAGTCAGGCTACTGGCTGATAGAGGTTTTGGCTAGGGAAGATAGAACCCTGAGTAAGGAGCATAGGGATTTATTGAGCAGTGAGGCTTTCTATGACTGGCGTGAGGAGGAAGAGAAGAAGGCAGAGGAGGAAGGCAGGATAAAAAGCTACTTGGATTATGAAAAGATATTCTGGGCTTTAGAGCATGTCTAGGCAGCAGGGAGCTAAAGGTGAGGGAAAAGAAAAGCATCGGCATCGGGCTAATGGGGCTGGGGGTGGTAGGAGGAGGGGTAGCCAAAGCCCTTTTGGAGAAGGATAAAGCTATAGCTGAGGAGACAGGTTGCCCCTTAACATTGAGGAAGGTCTTGGTTCGTAATCTTTCAAAACCGCGCTCAGTGAAGGTAGACCCTCATCTTCTCACTCTTGACCCCCAGGAGATCTTGGATGACCCAGAAATAGATATTGTCATTGAAGTCATCGGCGGTGAGCACCCCGCTTTGGGGTACATTAAGCAAGCCCTTCTTAATGGCAAGTATGTAGTTACTGCTAATAAAGAGGTAATAGCCAAGCATGGATCACAACTTCTAGAAATAGCTCAAGAAAGGGGAGTGGACATCCTTTATGAAGCCAGTGTCGGTGGAGGCATCCCTTTGCTCCTCCCTCTCAAGCAGGGCTTGCTGGCTAATGAAATCTCAGCCATTTACGCTATCATTAATGGAACCACCAATTATGTTCTTACTAGGATGTCTACCGAAGGGATGAGCTTCCCGGCCGCCCTGAAGCAAGCTCAGGAGCTAGGTTATGCTGAGCCTGATGCTAGCAATGATATTGAGGGGATAGACGCTGCCTATAAGCTGGCTATCCTAGCTACCGTTGCCTTTCATACTATGGTTTGCCCTGAGGATGTTTACTGCCAAGGTATTGCTCGCCTTAGTGAGAATGACTTCCGCTATGCCAAGGAGCTAGGTTATGAGATAAAGCTCTTGGCTATTGCCAAAAGGGGGGATGGGTCTATCGAGGCGAGAGTACATCCCGCTTTTATCCCTGAGGATTTCTTGCTGGCTAAGGTAGGCGGTGTTTATAATGCTGTCCAGGTAGAAGGTGACTTGGTAGGTAAGGTGCTTTTTTATGGGGAGGGGGCTGGCGCCCTGCCTACCTCCAGTGCCATTGTGGCTGACGTCATTGCTCTGGCACAGAGCATCAGTTCAGGGAGAAAGGACTCTGCCCAGTTAAGATTACTCCGACCGAAAGCCATTAAGCCAATTTCAGATCTGGAGACCCGCTACTACCTTCGGATGAGTGTTGCTGACCGCGCCGGGGTTCTTGCCCAGATAGCCAAGGTTTTAGGCGATCTTTCCATTAGCATTTCTTCAGTCATCCAAAAGGAAGCTGACGTGGCAACTCAAACGGCTGAGATAGTCATTATGACCCATCCCGCTCGGGAGCAATTCATGCAGCAGGCTTTAAAGGAGATGGAGAAGCTCCCAGTGGTTAAGGAAATATGCAATTTCATTAGAGTTGAAGGGTAGGTGGTGATGAAATGACATCCTGGGTTGCTGGGCTGATTGTTACTGGAGAGCTGGTATGCGACGGCTGTGGTAAGGTTATGAAACACCCTGAAAGATATGGCTATGTTTGTGAGGAGGGTGAACCCCCATTACGCCTGTGTGAGGACTGTTCACGAGCCAGGGGATACCTCCAGCGGAAAAGGGATGAGAAGGGGCGTGAGATGGAGACCTTCCTGTAAGGGGAAGCAGGGCAATGGGTGTGGGGGTCTTAGCTAAATATAGCCATTTTCTCCCTCTTACTCCCGCTACCCCTAGAATCACCTTGGGCGAGGGAGATACCCCCTTGCTTAGGTCGCAATCATTAGAGAAAGACATAGGGTGCGGGGAGCTATATTTCAAGCTTGAGGGATGTAATCCTACTGGCTCTTTTAAAGATCGAGGCATGGTGGTGGCGGTGGCTAAGGCTTTGGAGGCAAAAAGTTCGGCCATTATCTGTGCCTCTACTGGGAATACCAGTGCCTCGGCGGCAGCCTATGGGGCACTGTGTCGGCTCAGCACTATCATTGTTGTCCCTAAGGGGAATATTGCCCTGGGTAAACTGGCTCAGGCAGTAGTCTATGGAGCAAAGATAATCGCCATTGACGGCAACTTTGACCAAGCCCTGGAGATAGTGCGTGGCTTGGTAGAGAAGTATCCCATCACCTTGGTCAATTCAATTAACCCTCATCGTATTGAGGGGCAGAAGACCGCTGCCTTTGAAATCGTGGACAGCTTGGGCGAGGCTCCTGACTATCTGTTTATCCCTGTAGGTAATGCTGGCAATATCACTGCCTACTGGAAGGGATTTGTAGAGTACCAAGAAGCGGGAAAAGCCAAGCAAACCCCGAAAATGATGGGGTTTGAGGCAGAGGGGGCAGCACCCATTGTCAAAGGCCAGAGAATTGCTGAACCTAAGACTATTGCCACAGCGATACGCATTGGCAATCCAGCTAGTTGGGAAGGGGCTTTGGCTGCTCGGGACGAATCCGGGGGTGTTATTGACTCGGTGAGCGATGAGGAAATTCTGGCAGCTTATCAGCTCTTAGCTACTAAAGAGGGCATCTTTGGTGAGCCGGCCTCAGCAGCTTCTTTGGCTGGCCTGATTAAACAGGCTGAATACCACGATTTCTCTGGGAAAAAGGTGGTCTGTGTGGTGACTGGTAGTGGGCTAAAAGACCCAGACACCGCCATGAAGAGAGCTCCCTCCTTCGTGGAACTTCCTGCTGAGCTTGGTGCAGTAGAGAAAGCCCTCGGCTGGAGCTAGGGAGTCAAGACCAGTTGGGCGACTGTTTAAAATGTAGTGGGTCTTTAGGATTGCTTAAGGGCAGACCTGAAGGTCTGCCTACAAAAATTTAAGTCCCTTTGTAGGGGAGGGGCTTGTCTTCTCCCACTTTGTGGGAGACCACAAGGGTCTCCCCTACACGGATTTTCGGACAACCTGTGAAGGTCTGTACTACAAGAATTTAAGGGGTGAGACTCAATGGCTAAAATAAGCATTGAAGGTGCTGGTCGGTTTTCTTACCAATACCCTCGATTGGTAGTTATAGTCACCTCTCATGCTAAAGGGAAGGACAATGCTATGACGGCGGCATGGCATTCTCCCATTTCCATTAAGCCCCCTCTTTATGGAATAGCTATTAGCCCTCGCCGATCTACTTATGAGTTTATCCTGGAGGGGAAGGAGTTCGGGGTTAACTTCCTGCCTTTTGAAAAAGCGGAGCTAATGGCTTCACTAGGAGGCAGCAGGGGAAAGGAGATAGACAAGTTCGAGAGATTTCACATCACCAAGGAGAAAGCGCTGAAAACAAGAGTGCCCTTGTTAGAGGATGCCTATGCTGCCTATGAGTGCAAGCTGATAGACCATAAGGTTTATGGCGACCATGAGTGGATAGTGGGTGAGATTGTAGCCACTCATATCCTGGAGGAAGCCTTCACTTCACAAGGGGTGCTCGATGTGGCTCGGTTTAACCCTCCCCTCTACCTTAGTGGGGAGTTCTACCTTACCACTCTGAAAGACACTCTCAAGCGCCTCGACCGCCAGGTCTACGGGAGGCGCTCGGGTGATTAAGCTGGCGCTGAGGAACCTCACCAGACGCCGCACCCGAACCATTCTTACTATTCTGGGGGTAACTATTGCTATTACCTTTACTGTTGGTCTGCTCAGTATCACCGAAGGGTTTATTGCTTCCTTTAGCCGGTCTACTCAAGAGCAGGGAGAGCACATCCTTGTCCTCCCTGAGGAGGTAGCCGGGCATCCCATGCCCATGTTGGAGTCTTTAGGAGCCCGATTCCCTGAGGAAAACCTTGAGTGGATTCAGAACAACGTAGACAATGTAAAGGCTGTTTACCCAATATACTCCCAGACCCTGTACTTTGGAACCGGGATGTCGATAGAAGATTATATTGCCCTAAATGGGGTTACGCCGGCGTTTCTAACTGAGCTAAGGCCTTTCCTCGAGGTGGAGCAGGGACGCCTTTTGCAGGAAGGGGACGAGTACGAGTATAAACTTGTGATTGGCTCAGCGGTAGCCAAAGCCCAGGACTTGAAAGTGAAGAACATTCTTCCGGTATTGGTGGGGGGAGAGGAATTTGAGGTAGTGGGCGTTCTCAAGTCCAGTGGCAGCTTTGATGATATGATTGCCTATGCCCCCATTGAAGCTTTGCAGAAGGTATATAGGGAACAAGACGAAGTCACCAGCGCCGCGGTTACGGTGTGGGACCTGGATAGAACAGAGGAGACAGCTCAGGAGATTACCGATAATGTTCCCGGCGTGGTAGCTCGGACAATGGAAGAGATTGTGGATACGATGACTGGCTTTCTATCTATGGCTCGAGCTATCCACTTTAGTGTAGCCTCCATTGCCCTGCTAATAGGCATCCTGTTTATTCTATCCACCATGCTGATGGCGGTAAGCGAGCGGACAAAAGAGATTGGCACTATGAGGGCTATTGGTACTTCCCGAAGAACTCTGTTTCGTTTGATTGTGACAGAATCATTGATAACTGGCTTGATAGCCGGGGCCTTGGGCTGCCTTGGTGGCTTTGGTCTGTCTAAACTCATAACCTATGCCATAGCCGAATTTGTCGGAGTAGCTTTTCTCCAGACCATGGTCAGCCCGCGCATTTTTGCTGCCGGTTTATTAATTGCCCTGCTCATTGGAGCCTTGGCAGGCTTATATCCAGCCTGGAGGATCTCCAAGGTGAATATAGTGGAGGCTCTTAGATATGAATGACAGAGTAATAGAAACCAGCCACCTGTCCAAAGTATATGTCATGGGTGGTGAAGAGATTAAAGCCGTTGACAATGTCGACCTTGTGATAGCCAAGGGAGAATTTGTAAGTATTATGGGCCCCTCCGGCTCGGGCAAGACCACCCTTCTCAATCTTATAGGATGTATAGATCGTCCTACCGGCGGGACAGTGCTCTTTGAAGGTCAAAATGTATCCGAGTTGAAGGAGTCTCAACTAGACCAACTAAGGTTAAGAAAGGTTGGCTTCGTATTTCAAAGTTTTAACCTGATGCCTATCCTGACAGCGCTGGAGAATGTGATGTTCCCTATGGAGATGGCTGGGGTTGCTAAGAAGGAGCAGATCAGGCGGGCAACTGAATTACTAGGCTGGGTTGGCTTATCAAAGAGAATGAATCACAAGCCCCGGCAGCTAAGCGCCGGGGAAAACCAGCGGGTTGGTATAGCTCGGGCTTTAGCCAATGATCCAGCGATATTGCTGGCTGATGAGCCTACAGGAAATCTAGATTCAAAGACGGCTGAAGAGATCGCCCTTTTGTTTGGGCGAGTAAACAGTGAATACGGCGCGTCCATTATGTTGGTTACCCATAACCCGGGAGTTGCTGAAGTAGCAGCTAGATCCATTAAAATGAGGGATGGGCGCCTAGTTTAA
>CAYWDP010000058.1:1519-12692 GCA_964457045.1 uncultured Dehalococcoidia bacterium | reverse complement strand
AAACGTTATATTTCCTGTCGTAGAAATAGGAGAGCAGACTCCCTCTCCCTTGAAGGGAGAGGGCTAGGGTGAGGGTGAAATTCCCCGATATTTTGGAAGGTTTAGAGAAAGCTGGTGAATCTATACCTGCTGAGGAAATATCTCCAGAATTGGTGCAAATAGAACTTTAAAGGCAGCAGAGACAATCCTATAGCTCGTCCCATAGTGGATACATTACTAGACCAGTGGGCAGTTTGGGGTAGAAGTAGGTGGATTTTGGCGGCATGCGGTCGCCTGCATCGGCTACAGCTAAGATTTTAGGAATAGGGACAGGGTTCATTAAAAACGCCAGCTGATACTCGCCTGAATTTACTCGGTTTATGGCCTCTTGCTCATCTAGAGTATGCCCTAGGCATTCTTCCTCCTTTTCTGGAGTATTTATGCCCATTATCTGGCGCAAGATTATCCAGTGAAGAAGGGTTGCATCCGATTCCTTCCAATCTTGACTATAGCTGGAGGGCAGCATAGCCTGGAGCTTTACCCCTTGTCGAGGCGTTATCACATATAGGCGCTGGTTATTTAGACCATAAAGCCCTATAGCTGCCCCTTCTTTACCCCGCTCTTCTAAAATGCTTAGCCAAGGTTTGAGCATTTCGGGCAGGGTGCCACTACCAAGATCGAAGTCTTCCACGTTAAAAAAGGGGCTCAATCCCTCCCTCAGCTTTGCCGAGCTTTGAGGTTCAGGTAACCGTACTAAGCGATGGGTAGGCAAGGCAACCACTCCTGGATCCTCAGTATCGGCTAAAGTCATCATTACAAAGTTAAAGGCTTCGCTTGCACTACAATGGGAACGAGCAGCCTGCTGCTCTCTCTGGTAGGCTAAGGCTGTCTCATAGCGGTGGTGTCCATCGGCAATATAAAGAGCCTTATTGGCACACCAGGCAGAGACCTCTGCCACGCTCTGCTCATCCCTAATCACCCACATATTGTGAGCCACTCCTTGATGACCCACCGCGCTTAGATCTGGGCTGCCTCTAGCGAGCTGAGTGAGAAGGGACAGGAGTCCCTGCTGGTCATGGCGAACCATGCCCAGGATAGGGCTAGAGTTGACGCGGCAGGAACGCAACAGATTGAGGCGGTCCCGAAGGCGTGATTCCAAAATACCCTCATGAGGTCGAGCTTCGTTGTGGCTCTGACCTCCTAACCGCACCCGAGCAGTAAGCCCCCAGCGGCGCTTGGTAACCCCTTGGTGAATAAAGCGATGCTCGAGGATGTAGAAGGCTGGAAGTGGCTCACGAAAGAGGATGCCTTCTTCCAGCCACTCGTTAAGTGTATCAGCAGCTCGGGTATACCTGTTATTTTCCGGCGAATCAAGCGGTTGATCCTCCCCCAGTTCAAGTCTAACCACATTATAGGGGCTTTGCCGATAGTAGAATTGCCGCTCCTCAGGGGAAATAATGTCATAAGGGGGGCTGATGAGCGATGAAATGTCCCCTGTTCGCTCAATATTGTAGCGAAGACCACGAAAGGGTTGGACCTCAGCCATTTAGTCTACCTTGCATTAATCTTGGGAAATAGACTGACACATCCTAGGGCGTACCTACGATGGTAACACCGCAGACGAACTTTCCCGGATGTCCCCCTTGGTTGTGGGCCAATCCTAGCTGGACATTTTCTATCTGGCGCGAAGGTTCCTCGGCCTTTTTCTGGATCTGCTTGTATATCTCATAGACCTCGCGGCAGCCACTTGCCCCTATAGGATGTCCAAAGGACTTTAACCCTCCGCTAACGTTAACCGGCATCTCTCCATCGTGATAATACGCCCTCTTATCAGCCATTTGCTCTTTAAACTTGCCCCTCTGGCAGAGGAAAAGGGACTCAGTAGCAATAAGTTCGGCAATGGAGAAGCAGTCATGGTTTTCTACCATATCAAGCTCCTTCCTGGGGTTCTTTATTCCCGCTTCAGCATAAACCATCTGAGCAGCCGCTTCGGTAGCATCCCAGTAGGTGAAGTCGTAGTCTTCTCTCTCCTTTCCCCAGCCTGGGCTTGCCGCTATCCCAACCCCCTTAATAGTAATGTAGTCGTCACGATATTTCTTGGCATCCTCCCTACGGCAGAGTATGGCTGCCGCGGCACCATCTGTTACCCCACAGCAGTCGAAAAGGCCTAGAGGCCAGGCAATCATAGGAGCGTTCATCACTTGCTCCACGGTTACCTCCCTCCTCAGGTGGGCTTTTGGATTTCTGGCTCCATAATAGTGGCTCTTGACCGAGATTTCAGCTAAGATCCTCTTTCCTTCCTGGGCAGCGAGACCGTATTTAGCAAAGTAGGCTGTGGCTGCCATGGCATATCTCCCTGGCCCAGTTCCAAAGGCTCCGTATACAGGTTCCCATCTCCCGATCCACACTGAAGGCAATCCTCCAAATCCGATATCCTTGAGCTTCTCCACCCCTAAAGCCAGCACCAGATCATAGGCTTTAGCCGCTAAAGCATAAGTAGCTCCTCTTAAAGACTCCGCTCCGGTGCCGCAGGCGTTCTCCACCCTGGTCACCGGAACATATTGAGTCTGAAGGGTACTGGAAAGGAGCGTCCCGGTAACAACGCCGCCTTCCACTACCTGAGATCCCCACTGGGTTCCCAGCCATATGGCTTGAATATCTTTCAGCTCCACTCCCGCATCAGCACAGGCCTCATAGGCTGCTTCAGCTATCAGGTCCTTTATATCGGCGTCCCATCTCTCTCCAAACTGGGTGCACCCCATGCCCACAATAGCAACTTTGTCCTTTATACCCTCTGCCATCTTTCCTCCTTTTCTATTCCCTTACCGGTCGGCATTTCCAGAAATAGTTGTGAACGCCCAGTGCATCATGAATTCGCCTGAAGGTCAACTCCATCCGTATTCCTACCCTCAAGTTGTTTACGTCTCGGTCAGTCATCTGGCTGAAGACTCTCCCTCCCCCCTCAAGGTTGACAGCAGCCAGCACATTAGGGGGATCTACAACGGCTGCTCTCTCGTCCATACTGTAGGTAAAGAGAGTCCCTTTCCTATCAGCCAGCGGCACCTCCTCAAGGAATTCCTCTTCAGCCTGACAATACATACATCGCTTTTGCATTGGGAACTGAACCTTGCCACATTTCTTACATTGATGTCCATGGCACCTGTAAACCCAGTTACGATCCCTCCAGATTGCTGTTAGGGAAGTCCTCGGCCTAGTCATAGGGGTTTGTTCAAATTGCATCAGGTTTCTGAACCTAACATACTTGCCATAATTCTCAAGCACGAGCTTAGACTGGAGATGTTTCTTTATGCCCCTTCTATCTCTTACCTTTTCTATTCCTTCCTTTACTCGGATGATATGGGCATCAGCACCGTCTCCATAATTACCCAAGAGGATCCTATCCCCAGGCTTAGCCTCCTCAAGGGCTCCCGCCAGAGTCATTAAAGCAAAGGCTGCTCCTGTATTACCGACATTATCGAAGAGAGGATCCTGGACCTGAGTCTTAGCGTCCAATCCTAAGGTTCTCACCATGGCCGCATGGCTCCTGGCATTAGGGGCGTAGAAAGCAGCCTTGGTGAAATCCTTGGACGTCGAATTATGAGCTTTCAGCAAAGCAGCGACGGCTTTCCTGAGGTGGGTCTGATACCCTTGCTCAAGAGTGAAGCGATCCTCCCAGGTTCGAGGCACTATATCGTACTCAAGTCTCCACACATCTATGAACTCGCTGGTTAGGTAGTAACTGCCCTCAATCTCAGCCGCCACCCCCTCTTCCCCGATGAGGAAAGCAGCCGCACCATCTCCAAAGACTGGTTCAAATGCCGAATCGGGGGCCGGAATTCGGCAGTCAGAGACGATGACCAAGACCTTTTTCGCCGAACCTGCTTTTACAGCGTCGAGAGCAGCTCTTATAGCAATAGTTCCAGACCTGAGGGAGTTGGCGAAGTCAGCGGCGATTATATCCTCGCGTAGGTCAAGAGCAGCGGCTATAATACTCGCCGACTGCTTCTCTTTGTAAGGTGGTGTGGTGGTAGCAAAATACAGGGCATCTACAGATTGTTTTTCTACTCCCTTAAGGCAGTCCATCCCTGCCTCTACTGCCATAGTTATGCTATCCTCATCCCAATTGGCTATAGCTTTCTCTCCCTTCCCGGCACCCCTACCCCAGACCTGGTCCAGTATTTCTCGGCTAAGCCTATAGATAGGGATATAGGCTCCGTAAGAAACTATGCCGACCATCTCTTCTCCTTTCTCTTTTGGGTCTTGTTTCCTCTAAATCAGTCCAGCGACAATTATAATCGTTGGCCCCCCTCAAAGGCAAACCGCAGAGTACCAGGGTCGCTTAATCCGGTTTAGGCGTTTTCAAAGCTAGAAAGGCGACCGTTCGGTCGCCTTCAAATCTTTGCTTGCTGACGAGCATTTATCCCTCGTCGTTCCTTGTGCAGCGCATGAGTTCCTCAGCCGATCTGTGCTTAATTATCAGTTTGCCGCGACCGATCAATCCTTTGGGTATTTCGACAACATCGGCTTTTGAGGCAAAAACCTGTGGTAGTGGCTCCCTCCCCATCATTAACTTCAGGGCCTTTTCGACATCGTAGGCCACCAGATTGCGTTTTGCGCTATGGGGCTTGAAGACAACGGCAGGCTTCGTGGTGAGGCTGCTCGGCATATCCTCCAGGTCTCGTCTATCTCCGTATCTTGCCGTAAGCGAATCCATGGGCCCAAAATCGAGGGCTCGGGTAGGACAGGCAAGGACGCAAATTGGTTTCTCACCTGCTTCCAGGCGGTCTATGCACATTGTGCACTTTTGTGCCTTCGCCCCAGTCTCATCGCTCTCGAAAACAGGTGCCCCGTAGGGGCAGACCTCATAACATATTCGGCAGCCGTCGCACCTCTCGCTCTCTATCAGTACTGCGCCGTATTTCTCTTCCTTGTAGATTGCTTGGCAGGGGCAGCTGGTTGCACAGATCGGTTCCTCACAATGATAACAGGGGACCCACTGGAAATGAATACGTACGTTTGGAAAACTGCCTTTCTCGTACTCATAGACCCTCAAGTACTTCAGAGCACCCGGTGGAAGTCCATGCCAGTTCTTACAGGCGACGGCGCAGGCATGGCAGCCTGAGCATCGGCTCTGATCGAAGAAGAAGCCGTATTGCGCCATTACCTTAAATCATCCCACTTCTCGATTTGCACAAGCCCCTTGCAGGGGAACATGCCAACGATGGTTTGAGGCAGGTCCTCATTATGGATCAATAAGTTGGGAGCGCCTCCGCTATCAACGCCATCCGGCATTAATTGGCTTTTAGTGTCGCTTGGTTTGTACCAGCTGCCATGAAATATGAAGGCAGTCCCCGGCACCACTCTGGAGGTCACGTAGGCTGGTATGATTGTCTCCCCTATGTCATTGTAGACCCTGACCAGATCGTTGTCCCTGATTCCCCGTGCTTTGGCATCGGCAACGCTCATCCAGACAGCGTGCCGGTAGCAGTCCCCCCTCAGCCAGCGATTATTGTCCAGGAATGAGTGCACCCGGTAGAGGGAGTGGGGAGATGACATGAGAAGCGGATATTTCTCCGAATCACGGCTGTGGAAGGTATCTTTTTCCCCAAAGGTCATCTCAGCCATCGGGGGCAGATTTCCGCCGCCGTAGCATTTCCCGCTTCCCGGCGGATGGTCGCAAGTTGCCAGATGGCCTGGCCTCTTGGCCAAAAGCTGGGAGTAGAACTCGATCTTGCCGGACGCCGTGCCTCTGAGGGGGTTCACGCCTCTGACTAGGTCTCTCTTGAAGGGGTAGTATGGATCCTTGATCTCGTATCGGAAAACTGGCCTCTTCTGGAACTCTTCCCAGCTCGGAGCGTTTAGTGGTTTAACATCCTCTCTCGCAGCCCACCTCTCGTAGGCTTCCCTATGCAACCCCTCCATGGCTTTGTCCCACTCGTCGTTCCCCACATGGGCCAGGCGCGGGTTATAGAGCTCGGCTATCCCCAATCTCTTGGCTATCTGGGTCCAGACCCAGTCGTAGGACTTGACCTCGCCCACCGGCTCGATGCACTTCTGGCAGTAGAGGAAATAGTTGGCCAGATTCATCCCGGTCCTGAACAGATCCTGCTGGCCGTAGATTGCCTGGCAGTTCCTGCCCTCGAAGGCTGTGTATATCTGGGGCAGAAGTATGTCTGCATATCTTGCTGTGGGCATGTCTGCATATTGTGAGAATACCACCGAGAAACCGACTTTCTTCATAGCTCGTATGGTGGCATTTATATCTGGTAGACTGTTAAGATGGTTGTTCCCATCCATAAAGACCATCTGGATGTTTGGGGTGGGGTTGTCCGCCTTGTTGCCGATGATGTTGTTGTACTCCTCTGCGCTGATCTCCCCTCTGTCCAGCTTCTCCCTGATGTCAATGGCTTTGGGCCATTTGAAGGCAGCCATTAAGGTCGGTGGGTTATAGGTTCCAGGTTGTCGCTGCCAGTCGACCCTGGGCGATGGCCCTGCTGGTGAGCCCAGGGGCAAACCTGTTTCTGCCGCTGGTGTTCCTCCCGGAATGAAGGTATTGCCGGTCAGGGCCTGGAGATACATAGCTGCTCTGGTGGGGTTCTCACCATAGAACTGGCGGCCCATAGACAGGGACACATTGAGATTTACCGGCTTGCTTCTGGCATATAGCCTGGCAAATTCCTCGATGGTCTCCGCGGGGACACCACAAATCCCCTCCGCCCACTGCGGGGTCTTGTCCACGCCATCCTCCATGCCCAGCACGTAGGCCTTCCAGCGCTTCAGACCCTCGGGTTCAACCCATTTCTCCACAAACTCCTTATCGTAAAGGTCCTCTTTGAACCATACGTTCGCCATGGCGATCATCATCGCCACATCGGTGGTGGGCCGAATGGGAATCCATTGGTCAGCTAAGACCTCCGCCGAGGGTGTATACCGGGGTTCGATACATATGATCGGGATGCCCTGTTCCCGGGCGCGGAGGAGGTTATAGGCCCAACCACCGCTTAAGGTCGATAGGGGGTTCAGGCCCCAGAGAACGATGAGCTTTGAGTTGAACACCTGAACCTCATCTTGGCGCAGTGTTGCCCTTGCAATTTCCTTTCCCAAAACCCAGCTTTCGGGCTCTTCCCAGCCATTGGTGGAATGGGCAGCCCACCCTGCGATCCCCGCGCCAAACCAAGGGGCGAGTGGAAAACTGCACTGGCCGAAGATGCTGTACGGATGGTGTACAAGGGAGAAGGGGCCGTAGTTTTCCTTGGTCTCCACCAGCTTGGTTGCTATGGTATCCAGCGCCTCGTCCCATGATATTCTCTCGAACTTGCCTTCGCCCCTCCTGCCGACGCGCTTCATCGGGTACTTCACCCTCTTGGGGTCATATATCATCTGCCACTGGGCATATCCCTTGGCACAAGGCCGGGTTTGGATGAGGCCCTTGTTGATTATCTCTTCGGACAGGTGATCATCCTCCCGTAGTATGCCAGGGTTGATGGTGTCATCCGGTTCGCAGGCTACGATCACCCCATCCCTGATGTTTACCTTGAGAATGCAGTTCCGGAAACAATGATACCCGCAGGAGGTGTACTTGATGAGGTCCTCGGCTGGTCGACGGGGGCTGGATTCAGCCTTTTCGCTGGCTTTGTCTTTGGCGTCGAAAGCAAAACTGTAACCCATATCAGAAAATACTGCTTCCTATATGTGGATGTCACAACCGAAAATGCTTAGTCCGTGGGGCCCAATTGACTAAGCCAAGGGTCCCATCTTCCATGTCGTCATAATATATCCTTCGCATCTGGTCATCAACCTCCTTAGACCCTTACAGATAACCCGTGGCATTCCATCCATGCGCTCCTCTGCCATGTGGAACTCTAGCCTCAGCCGCTTATCGAATTGAAGTCTCAGTGCCTCTTTGGTCTTTTCACCCATTGGGTTCCTCCAGCCAGCCCCATCTCATGAAGCTACACAGAGGCTTTTGTAGCTATTTTACCATAGGAACTTGCCTATGCCCCCCACTTTGATATGGGAAATCTGGGCTAATAATCCTACCTGTCATTCTTCGGTGGCCTTGAGCGAGCGAAGAATCTAAAGGCCCTTCGCTATTGCACAGGGTGACAATTAAATACCCTCAGATTAGATTGCTTTCAAGATGCCTTGTTCCATACTTCGGGAGAAGGACAGAGGGAAGCTAAGCAGCACCGCCCACAGAGGGGGACTCTTCTGCAGGTGGCTTTGCCATGGCGAACAAAGAGGGCGTGATACTCATTAAACAAGGATTCATCGTGGGGAAGGTGCTCCATGAAGAGGGCTTGAAAGGCGGCATAGCTATTGGTCGAAGGTTCTAAGCCAAGGCGGCAGATGATGCGGCGAGTATAGGCGTCGATAACAAAGATAGCTCTATGAGCGGCGTAGAGGATTATGGAATCCGCTGTCTCCTCACCAATACCGTGAACAGAGAGAAGCTCTTGCCGCAGTAGAGGGATGTCTAAATCAAATAGCCTATCGAGGTTATCGTTATAGTGTTCTCCTAGCCAGTGAACAAAGGACTTGATTTTCACTGCCTTGGCATTATAGTAGCCCGAGGGGTAGATCAGTTGGCTGAGTTCCTCCGTGGAGAGCTGACGCAAGGCACCGGGTGAGAGTGTCTCCTTTGCTTTCAGATTGGTGATAGCCTTTTCTACGTTCCCCCAAGCTGCTGATTGAGTGAGGATAGCACCGATAATTACCTCAAAGGGGCTATCTGCTGGCCACCAATGCTGAGGTCCATAGTGAGCCAGAAGGCGATGATAAACATCCAGCAGCATCTTTGTTACAGTTTTGACACCCATTGGGGGAAGGTGACGTCAACAACGCCATCTCTGGGAAGGTAAGGCTTGATATCTATTACTGGCGTCCCATTGATGGCATCGAGTCCCTTGACCTTGAGGACATTCCCTCGGCGCTCCAGCAATCTAACTACACTCATCCCCACTGGGTTTGGTCTATAGGGGGCGCGAGTAGCAAACAGGCCTACCAGAGGAAGATCCTGCCTCCCTCGAGGATGAACCTTCGTAGGAGTACCTCTCTCTGGAGGGACTTTGTGCATCCAGAAGACCACAATGATGTGGGAAAACTGCTCTAAGCCTTCGGTGGCCTCTTCCAGATTAGCATCTAAGACAAGCTCCGAAACAACCTCCTCCCACCCCTCCCTTAGTGGCAGGTTGATATTGTTCCTCACCTCGCCAATGGGCTTTATTACTATATCTTGAATGGCTGCCACCCCTTAAAGATGAATCGGCACCTGCTCAGCCAGATCGATTTCCCTTGGGCTTACCTTACACCTATAAGCATAGGTGTCAACCCCCTGAAGCTGGGCTTCTCGCAGGACGTGCCCAAACTCAGCGTCAACCGCATCGTTGGGTGAAAAGCTTTCAGCATCCTCCCGCTGAATTACAAAGAGGATAGCTGCTTCATACCCTTCCTTTTTAGCCCAGGTCAAACTCTTAAGGTGCCTCCTCCCCCGCAAGGTAGGGGCATCAGGGAAGAGAGCCCTATCCTCTTGGACAAGGGTAACTGATTTCACTTCCAGGAAGCACTGTGGAATATGGCTACTCAACAGAAAGTCCAGCCTGCTCCCGCCAAAGGCTACCTCACGCTGAATGGAGGAGTAGTCACCAAACTGGGGCAAACTCCTTTGACACAAAGCTTGATATACCAGTTCTCCAGGAACACGAGCATCCACCGAGACTAATTTCCCGTTTAAGATGGTCATCACTAAGTCGTATCTCGTCTTTCGAGAGGAGGATAACCTTTCAGCCAGGAAGACGGTTTGTCCTGGGAAAAGCAGGCTATTCAATCTTCCTGAATTGGGGAGATAGACCCTCTCCTTGCTGCCCTTTAACTCCACAAGGCAAGCGAAGCGGTTCTCTCTGCGGAGGAAGCCTGCTTCCCTTATCTGGTCAGCTACTTTCATCCTCAGAATGGTGAAAAATCAAGGAAGTGTTTTTCTTACCCTGCATAGTAAAGCTTTGAATTCTGGATATCCTGATATCGGGTCACGATGCGTTATATCAGTGAGGACGTTGGCATTAGCTTGAGCCCAGCCGTGGGGAATGCTGACCACTTGAGGGGCAATATCCTCGGTGACTTTAGCCTTCATCTTTATGCTTCCCCTCTTCGTCTCTATCACAATCATTTCCCCATCAACGATGTCGTGCTTTTTGGCGGTGGCGGGATGAATCTGGGCTAGTGGTTCGGGAGCCCTGCGGCGCATCTGGGTCATATTGCGGAGCTGGGAGTGAGTGTACTCCCGCATCCTCGCCCCGGTAATCAGAATCAAGGGATACTCCTTTGCCACCTCCGGCGTACGCACCGGGCTTTCGCTGGGCTCTCGGTGGGTTGGCAACGGATCAAAGCCCGCCTCCTCCAATGCCTTGGAGTAGATTTCAATCTTTCTCGACGGTGTTCTGAACCCAAACGTTTCCCGCGCATTATAATTCTTGGTATCATAGTAGACGCCGCACGGATTTTCCTTAAGCTGTTCCAGAGTAACGCCGCTGGGCTCCAGGAGGTGGGCCACCACCTCCTCATCCGTGTTCCAGGGGAAATACTCACCCAGTCCCATTCTCCTAGCCAGCTCAGTCCAGAACTTCCAGTCAGCCCAGGCTTCGCCAGGAGGTTCAACCACCTGCTTTCGTAGCAGTACGTAGGGTAGGCCAGCGTTTATCCCGTAGACCATCCCCAACCCCATTTTTTCCAGAAAGGTACAAGCTGGAAGCACAATGTGGGCCATCTCGGCGGTCTCGGTCATGAAAGGATTGATTACTACCAGCAAGTCCAGCTTCTGCAGCGCTTCAGCTACCTTATTTGAATCTGGTAGGGTTAGCGCCGGGTTACCTCCGGTTACTATCAGAGCCTTGATGGGATAAGGTTTCTCACTGAGCACTACATCAGGGAAGACCACCGTCTGACCATAGGGAACCGCTTTCCCGCCGGTCTTATAGAATACAGGGTATTCAGCCGCTCCTATTGGTTCCTCATCCACCGGTAGCCTCAAATCGCTGAGGCGTATGAGCGGGGTCATAGCCCAGCCACCGGGCACGTCAAGGTTTCCAGTTACTGTTTGCAATATACACAAGAGACGTTCATTCTGTAGTCCATTCCCGTTCTGAGCCAGCGGAGAGGTACCCGGGACAATGCAGGCCGGCTTGACAGTGGCGAATAT
>CAYWDP010000058.1:0-1419 GCA_964457045.1 uncultured Dehalococcoidia bacterium | reverse complement strand
GGTTTCGACTGGAAGCATCTTATTAGGGGGTAATGGTGAGGATTTTCCTCACCTGCTCGGGGTACCTGGCGATAAAACGAAGCTCATCATCGGTAAGGGGGATCTGATTATGAGCACTGGCATAGCGGACTAAATCCAGGATATATCCTGCCTCTTCCTTGTTGTCGAAAGTGATGCCCAGCCTGCTATATACATACTCAAAACCAGCCAGGCCGCTGAACTCACCGGTAGTGATTACCCTTCCTCTGGGAGACAGGGTTTCCAAATCGAAACCGAGCAGTTCGTAGTCATAAAGCTCGTAATTGTAGCGGTCCTTCAGAGCACCATCAGCGTGAATACCGGCTTCGTGGGCGAAGGCATTTTCCCCCACTCCAGGCTGGTGGATAGGTATGGGAACGCCAAAAGCGTAAGAGACGTACTTGGCCAGCTTGGCAGAAACTTTGAGGTCTATGGGGTCGCCAATCTCGTAGTCCTCCATTTCTCGGGCAAACTTGATGGCAAGAATGCAGCTCAGCAGGTCGGCTTGCCCAGCCCTCTCACCGAGCCCATTGACCGAGGTATTAATGTAGGCGTCGACCCCTCCATCGATTGCCCCTTTAGCTCCAGCAACGGAGTTAGCCACTGCCATGCCTAGATCGTTATGGCAATGCAGCTCGATGGGAATCTCTACTTGCTCTGCTAGGGTTCTTACCCTTTGATAGATAGCTGCTGGTATTTCATAGCCCAAGGTATCACAGTATCTAACGCGGTCTGCCCCGGTCTCTTTGGCTGCTTGAGCGAACTCTATGAGATAGCCCAGGTCAGTTCGAGAGGCATCCTCAGCATTTACCCCAATGGTCTTCACTCCTTGCTCCTTAGCATAGGTTACTGCAGCCACCATCTCCTGAATTACTGCCTCTCGGTCCAGCTTGCCGCGGAATTTATGCTTAATCATCTGGTCTGAGGTAGATATAGAGAGGTTTAAATCTTTTACCCCCGTAGTAACAGCCTCGGCTACATCAGGAACAATGGCCCGGCACCAGCCCTCCAAGATGAGAGACCCCATAGCTCCCATTTCCCTGAGTTCCAGATTAGCCCGCACATAGTTCTGCTCGTTTTTGGCAAAAGGGAAAGCAAATTCTGATTGATGTATCCCCATCTCGCCAAGATACACGTTTACCATGGTCTTTTGCAGCTTGGAGAGGTTAATTCGGGAGGCCTGCACTGTATCCCGATTGGTCACATCAATGAAATAAACCTTGGGCATCTTTTGACTTAACTCCTTTGGTATGCTTGGATTTCTATCAGAGAACTACATACTGTATAATACTTTACAGTCCCATAATTCGCAAGCTCTGGAGAGAAAGAGAGCGTTGAAAAATGTAGGGACGGGTCTTTAGACCTGTCCGAGCGCTGGACTCCGATTATATCGGAGTCCTT